>JAHWKH010000085.1 GCA_019347995.1 Gemmatimonadota bacterium
AGGACCTGCGCATCCGGGCCCAGGAGCGGGAGGGGCTCCTGGCGGAGCGGGACCGCGCGCTGGTGGAGCTGCGCGAGCTCATCCGTCAGCGGAGCCGCTTCTACGCCAGCATGAGCCACGAGCTGCGCACGCCCATCAATGCCATCATCGGCTACAACGACCTCCTGCTGGGGGAGGTGTTCGGGCCGCTGCCCCAGGATCACCGGGAGCCCCTCGAGCGCGGAAGCCGGGCGGCGCGGCACCTGCTCGAGCTCGTCAACGACATCCTCGACCTCTCGAAGGTCGAGGCCGGCAAGCTGGCTCTGGAGGCGGCGTTGGTGGAGGTGCCGGAGCTGGTGGCGGACCTCACGGCCACCATGGACATCCTCGCCAATGCCAACGACGTCGACCTCCGCTTCGAGATCGACGCGTCCTGCGATCGGCCGCTCCGGACCGACCCGCGGCGCCTCCGGCAGGTGCTGACGAACCTGCTCTCGAACGCGATCCGGTACGGTCCGGGCGCACCCGTGGATGTGCGCTGCCGCTCGAAGGACGGCGCCCTGGAGGTGGACGTGGAGGACCGCGGGCCCGGCATTCCTCCCGACAGGCTGGACGCGATCTTCGACGAGTTCGTCCAGCTCGAGAACGGCGAGACCGGCGGCACCGGCCTGGGCCTGTCCATCGCCCGGGCCCTCACAGAGGCGCTGGGTGGAGAGCTGAGCGTCGTCTCGGAGGTGGGGCGGGGCAGCACGTTCACCGTCCGTGTGCCGCCCCTGGACCCGGGTTGAGTCGCCCGGCCGGGGACCCGGCGCGCAGGTTCTAGGTTATCATGGGAGTACGCCGTCTCTCCCCGTCCCGGACTCCGCATGATCCCGAGCTCTCCTCCGTCGCCGGCCCGCGCGTCTTCGCGGGCACCGCTCCTCCTCCTGCTGGCGCTGGCCGCCGCGGCGCCCCCCTCGGCCGCCGCCCAGCAGGATGCCGGACCCGCGCTGGCGCCCGTCTCCGTGACCTTCGAGGAGACGGCGCTGCGCGACGTCGTCCGCTTCTTCGCCGCCTACGCGGGCCGCTCCATCGTGGTGGGGCGGGGCGTCGAGGGCGTCGTGAGCGCCGACATCCAGCGCCAGCCGTGGGACGTGGCGCTGGCCGCGATCCTGGATTCCCAGGGGCTCACGGGCCGCGAGATGGAGAGCGGCATCATCCTGGTGGAGTCGCCCGACGCCGTCACCGGCGCGACGGAGCCCGTGGTGACGCGGGTCTTCCGCCTGAGCTACGTCCAGGCCGCCGAGCTGCAGCCGGCGGTGCAGACGCTCCTGTCCGAGCGGGGCGCCGTGGCCGTGCTGCCGGGCATCAACGCCCTGGTGGTGACGGACGCGCCGGAGGTGATCGGGCGCGTCGGGGCCCTGCTGGGGGGGTAGGAAGCCTTCCCCTGGCATTCGATCGGGCTCGGAGGTACACATCCTGCGGGTCGGAGGGCTCCCATTCGAGTCCTGGCAGAGGAGCAAGAATGCGCGGCCTGCTCGCCCCCCGTCCCGTCGTCGCCGTCCTGGCCGCCGCCGCGCTGGCGTCGGCGCGGCCTGCGCCTCGGCCTCCTGGGGCCGGGCACCTTCGCCGAAGCGCGCTTCATGGACATGGGGGAGGATCACGCCTCGGTGCCCATCACGGTGGGACTCCTCTTCTGATGGCGCCCCCGCGCCCCGGAGGACCCTCTTGAAGCTCGGTGCGGTCGGCCGGTCCGCCGGGTGGGCGACGGGGCTGCTGGCTCTCGCAGCGGCGTGCGGCGGCGAAGCTCCAGCGCCCGGCGACGAGGTGCCGGCCGCTGGGGACGCCGTGCCCGCGGCGGACACGGCCCTGTCCGCGGCCGGGGCTTCGGTCCCCGGCGCCTCCGAGCGGCCCGCGACGCGCACCGACACCCTCCTCGTCGAGGGCATGCCCGAGCCCGTCGAGCTCCGGCTCGTGCGATCGCCCGACGGGTTCCCGCTGCCGTTCAGCACGTACGCGCCCGCGGAGTTCCGGGTGGAGCAGGCGATGCGGGAAGGCCAGCCCGCCGTCCGCTTCGTCGCCGCCTTCGGAGGCGTGCGCAGCGAGGACGCGTTCGTGGAGATCGCCCTCTACCCGGCCGGCGGGGGTCAGGCCGCCGCGCTGGAGCGGGCGGCGCTGTCGATGGATCCGTCGGCCGAGCCCGAGATCCTGGACGGGAGCGGACTGGGCTGGGCCGAGCTCGGCTGGAGGTGGCGGGGCGGCGGCGCGGACGGCCCCTACGTGGCGCACTTCCTCCTGGGCCACCACGGCGAGCGCTGGTTCCAGGTGCTCAGGCGCTATCCCCCGGAATACGCGGAGGGTTTCGTCCCCCGGGCCGAGGTCATCCTGGAGTCGCTGCGCTGGGGCGACGGCTGAGCCCAAGGCACGCGACTGGCGAGGAAAAGCGACACTACATACAATCTACAATCACACGCGACGGGCTTGCTTCGGACGTTCCCAGGGCCTCTCCCTGGCCGCGGGTTCTCCTCGGGCCCCGACCCCCTGCGTCCCGGGCAGCGAGCCGACCACGAGCCATGAGCCGCGCGACCTCCTCCTCTTCCACGTCCTCGTCGTCTTCCGTGGGCGAGCCCGTCCCGAACTTCATCGGGGGTGAATGGGTCGCCTCCTCGGCCACGGACGCCCTGGAGGTGCTCGACCCGGCCACCGGGGAGGTCCTCGGCCACGTTCCCCTCTCCACGTCGGCGGACGTGGACGCCGCCGTCGCGGCGGCGAAGGCGGCCTTCCCGGCGTGGCGGGCGACGCCGGCGGTGGAGCGCGTGCGGGTGCTCTTCCGCTTCAAGGCGTTGCTGGACGAGCACAAGCACGAGCTCGCCCGCCACCTGACGCGCGAGCACGGCAAGAACGTGAAGGAGACGCTGGGCGAGATCCAGCGGGGCATCGAGAACGTCGAGCACGCCTGCGGCATCCCCTCGCTCATGATGGGCGACACCCTGGAGGACGTGTCCTCGGGCATCGACTGCGAGACGATCCGCCAGCCCCTGGGCGTCTTCGCCGCCATCACGCCGTACAACTTCCCCGTGATGATCCCCCTGTGGTTCTGGCCGTACGCCGTGGCCACGGGGAACACGTTCGTCCTCAAGCCCAGCGAACAGGATCCCCTCACGCACCAGAAGATCGTGGACCTGGCGGTGCGGGCGGGTCTGCCGGACGGCGTCCTGAACGTGGTCCACGGCGACAAGGCGGTGTCCTCCGCGCTCCTGGAGCACCCGGACGTGACGGGCATCTCGTTCGTGGGCTCGAGCCGGATCGCCCGCCTCGTCTACGAGCGCGCCGGCGCGACCGGCAAGCGGGTCCAGGCGCTGGGCGGGGCCAAGAACCACATGATCGTCATGCCCGACGCCGACATGGACGTCACCACCGAGGCGATCATCAGCTCCGTCTACGGGTCCGCCGGACAGCGCTGCCTGGCCGGCAGCCAGGTGGTGGGGGTGGGCGACGCCTATGGACCGGTGCGGGAGAAGGTCCTGGAGCGGGCCCGGGCGGTGAACGTCGGGTACGGCCTGGACGAGGCCACGTTCATGGGCCCGGTCATCTCCGCCACGCACCGGGAGCGGGTGGAGGGCTACATCGGCGAGGGCGAGCGGGAGGGCGCGGAGGTCGGCCTGGACGGGCGCGGCCACCGCGTCGAGAGCCGTCCCCGCGGCCACTGGGTCGGCCCCACGGTGCTGGAGAACGTGGCTCCCGAGATGTCGGTGGGCCGCGAGGAGATCTTCGGCCCGGTGGCCGGGCTCACGCGCGTGGACTCGCTGGAGGAGGCGATCGAGCTCATGCACCGCGTGGAGTACGGCAACGCCACGTCGCTCTTCACCACCAGCGGCCGCGCCGCCCGGGAGTTTCGCTACCACGCCGGCATCAGCATGATCGGCATCAACATCGGAGTGGCCGCGCCCATGGCCTTCTTCCCCTTCGGCGGCTCGCGCGCGTCCTTCTACGGGGACCTGCGGGCCCAGGGCAAGGACGCCATCGCCTTCTACACCGACCAGCGCGTGGTCATCTCGAGGTGGTAGGCGCCACCGCCGCAGCGGAGCCGTTCCACACCAGGGAGGCATCGTGACCGTCACCAGACCCACCGAGCTCATGGCCCCGAAGGACGAGGCGATCATCGACGCGCACCGGGAGAGGCTCTTTCCCTGGGTGAAGCCCTACTACGCCGAGCCCCTCGTCCTCGAGGAAGCGCGGGGGGTGTGGGTGAAGGACGTGGACGGCAGGGAGTACCTGGACTTCTTCGCCGGCATCCTGACCACGTCCATCGGCCACTGTCACCCCGCGGTCTCCGAGCGGGTGCACGAGCAGATGCGGCGGCTGGGCCACACCTCCGCCCTCTACGTCACCGAGGGGCAGATCGAGGTGGCGGAGCGGATCGTGGCGCTGGCGCCCGCCGGCCTGAAGCGCGCCGCCTTCACCAACAGCGGCACGGAAGCCGTGGAGACCGCCGTCACGGCCGCGCGGGTCTACACGGGCCGGAGCGAGGTCGTGGCCCTGCGCTACGCGTACTCGGGCCGCAGCAGCCTGGGCTCGAGCCTCACGGCGCACGCCGCCTGGCGTCCGCTGCCGGGCTCCGTCGCGGGCATCACCCACGCCCGAGCGCCCTACGTCTACCGCTCCCCCCTGGGCCCCGACGCCCCGGACGAGGCGCAGGTCGACTTCTTCATCGACGACCTGGTGGAGGTCATCGAGACCACCACGTCGGGGCGCCCCGCCGCGCTCCTGGCCGAGGCGATCCAGGGCGTGGGAGGGTTCATCGTGCCCCCGCCCGGCTACCTGAGGCGGGCCGCCGAGGTGATCCGCCACTACGGCGGCGTCTTCATCTGCGACGAGGTCCAGACCGGCTTCGGGCGCACGGGCGACCACTGGTTCGGCTGCCAGCACGACGGCGTGGAGCCCGACGTCATGGTGATGGCCAAGGGCATCGCCAACGGCTTCCCCGTGGGGGCCACGCTGGCCCGCGACGAGGTGGCCGAAGCCTGGACGTCCTTGTCCATCTCGACCTACGGAGGCAACCCGGTGTCCATGGCGGCGGCCGCGGCGACCCTCGACGTCATGGTGGAGGAGAACGTGCCGGTGCGCTCCGCGGAGCGGGGGCGGCAGGTGCGCGCGGCCCTGGAGGCCCTGCGGGAGGAGCACGACTGGATCGGCGACGTGCGCGGGATGGGCCTCATGCAGGCCCTGGAGATCGTCGAGGAGGGCGAGGGCCGCCAGCCGGACCCGGTCCGGGCCCGCGCGCTGCTGGAAGCGGCCCGGGAGGAGGGCCTCCTGGTGGGCACCGGTGGCCTGGCCGGTCACGTCGTGCGCCTCGGACCCTCCATGCTGATCACCGAGGAGGAGACCGAGGAGGGTCTGGTGCGGCTGGGCCGGGCCTGCCGGGCGGCGTCGGTCCGCTGAGGGCGCACCCGCCTCGGACAGGCTCCCTACGGCTGCTCGGACCGTTCCTCGGAAAAGCGCCGGTAGGTGAGGGCCATGTTGTTCTCCAGCACCTCGAGGGCGCGCTCGTGATCGTCGGCTTCGATGGCCCGGATGAGCTCGTCGTGCTCCGCGACCGATTCCTCGGTGCGCTTGCGCTGGGAGTAGAACCACAGCTCCAGGCGGCTCACCTGGCTGCGGAGGTCGTCGAGGAGCTCGGAGAGGCGCTGGCTGCCGCTGCGCTCGCACAGGAAGTGGTGGAACTGGTTGTTCAGGTCGATGAGGCGCCGCACGTCGTCGCTGTCGCGCTCCGCGGCCATCTTCCTGTTGATCGCCTTGAGCCCCTCGATGTCCTCGCGGGTCAGCCGGGGCAGGGCCAGGCGACCGGCCAGGAGCTCCAGGGCGGAGACGATGGGATAGAGCTCCAGCAGGGTCCCCAGCGGCTCCTTGGGCACCCGGAAGCCCCGGTGCGGGATGCGCTCGAGGAAGCCCTCGCTGGCGAGACGCCCCAGCGCCTCGCGCACCGGCGTCCGGCTCACGCCCAGCGCGGCGCTCACCTCCTGCTCGCGCACGAACTCGCCGAGAGCCATGTCGCCGTTCAGGATGCGGGAGCGGATGGCGTTGTATGCCTGGTCGGCCAGCGTGGTCTGGGAGACCTTCGGCCAGGGCGTTCTCGTCATTCTGTCGAGCCCGGGGCTGGGGATCCGGCTCACGGCAAGGGAAGAAAGGCCTTTTCGCACAGTATACCGGGCTCGAGGATATGCGGCGCAGGGCCTTCCAGCAACCGACGTTCCCACCCAGCTCTTCTCCCCGTAAGCGACCGGTCATGTCCCGAGCACGATCCCACCCCATCCGTCTCGTCGCGACCCGCGGATCCGCCGGCAGCGCCGCTCGCGCCATGACCGGCCGCGCGAGCTTCGCCTTCGTCCGAACCGGGCCCCTCGCGTCCGCTGGCCGCGCGACGCTCGCCTTCGTCCGGCGCGGGCCCCTCGCCTCCGCCGGCCTCGCGACCCTCGCCGTGGCCGCCCTCGCGACCGCCACGCCGGCGGCCGCCCAGACGACCATCCGGATCGTCCCCACCGACGGCGCGGTCTTCGCCCGGGGCCAGCGCTTCGACCTGCGCGTGGAGGCCACCGGCGCCGACCCCGGGGGAGCCCCGCCCCGGGGGCTGCGCGTCGAGGTGGACGGGGAGCCGGTCACCGCGCTCAACATCCTGGACCCTGGCGCGGGAGGCGAGCGCGGCGCCGGCGGGACCGGGGCCAGCGGGGCCGCGATCCCCCCGCACCAGCGCGCCGGCCGCGCCCCCGGCCAGCACACCAGCCCAGATGCCGCTGCCGACGACGGGCCCGATGCCAGGGATGAGGAAGGCTGCCGCACCCGCCACCGCCCCGACGGCGCTGCCCGCGGCGCCGGCGACGGCCGTCCGTTTGGCCAGCTCGCCGGTGACCTCCATGTCGCGCAGCCGGGTGTCGGGGTCGCTGGCGGCCTGCTCCTGCGCGCGGCCGCTAACGCGGCTCGTGCTCGTAGTAACGGGCGGCTCTAAGACTTCGATAAGGAAGCGTGGGCGCTGAGGGAGTGACAGAGCGAGCGATGACTAGACTCGACGCGTGATGGGGGCGCTCCGGCCGTGGCTCCCCCGCGTCCCCGCTCTCCGGGACGCGTCCCGGGCGAGGTCCTTCCGCGGCTCCGGCCTCGCGAGCCCCGGACGAAGGCCCGGACCGGCTCCCGCCGGTCCCGAACCCGTCGGATGCGGGGGGAGGCGGAGCGGCCGACTTCAGGTCCAGGTCCCAGTCGCCGAAGCCGCCGTACTCGGCGCGCCGGCCGCCGCGGGTGAGGAGCACCGCCCCGAAGCCCGTGATGGCCGCGGCCAGCGTCGCCAGCACGCCGAGGAAGACCAGGATGCCCTGGAACACGCCGGTCCACGGACCCGCCATCTCCAGGACGTTGGAGAGCATGAACGCCACCATGAGCGCGCCGACGCCCGCCACCACGGTGCTGTAGGGATTGCCCGCGCGCACCCAGTCCAGCCGCTGGTAGCGCTGCTGCGCCACCCATTCGCCCAGGATCTGGGCCACGGCCACGTAGCCCAGCGCGATGGCCAGGGCGACCGCGAGGGGAAACAGCACGGCCCAGAAGGGAATGGCCAGGATGCCCACGATGGAGATCGCCAGCGCGACGAAGCCCAGCACGGCGATGCGCAGAGCCAGCCGCGGGCTGATCGCGGGCACGCGGTCCTCGGGGCGGTGGATCATCGGCTGATCGGGCCGTCGGAGCGGCTGTACAGGGGCGAGAGGCCGCCGGTGGTGTAGGCGCGGCGCCGCTGCGGGCGCGAGGCGACCAGCGAGCCGCCGACCGCGCGGGTGACCAGCCAGTGCACGGGGACGGCCAGCAGCGCATTGACCACCAGCGTGGCCGTGATCTGGCGCAGCAGCGTGACGCCCAGCGGCGGGTCGGCACCCAGCAGGAACTGCAGGACGGAGAGACCGACCAGGGTGACGAGCGTGGCCAGGGCGCCGGCGACCAGCGGCACCAGGGCGCCCTCGAGGGCGTGCACCTCGCGCGCCCGGCCGCACCAGTAGCCCACGGCCAGCAGGACCAGCGAGGTGATGCCCAGGGTGTCCATGAGGGCCAGGTCGCTCAGCAGGCCGACGGAGAAGCCGAAGGCCGCGCCGGCCAGGGCGCCGCCCAGCAGGCCGATGCTCATCACGACCAGGGGCAGCAGGTCGGCGTTGCCCCCGGCCACCTCGAGGTGGGACAGGAAGCCCAGCTGGACAAGCACCGTGGCCAGGGCGACGGCGCCCATGCGAGCCAGAAGCTTGACGCGGACGGCGTCCATCAGCCGTCGGTCCCCGCCTCGGCGGCGACCTCGCCGCCGGTTGCGCTGCCGTACTCACCGGTCAGGATGCGAACGAACTCCAGGCGGCGCAGGTCGGCGTAGGGCTCGAGATGGATCTCCTGGGTCTCAGAGCGTGGGTCGTCGATGCGGGTGATCTCTCCCACGGGTACGCCCGGGGGGAAGAGGGACGGC
>JAHWKH010000086.1 GCA_019347995.1 Gemmatimonadota bacterium
CCGGGACGTGTCGGCGGTGTAGGTGGACCCGACGAGGACGAAGTCCCAGTCGGGCCGGCGCTTCGCGAGGTCGGCCACCAGGTCCGCGTCGAACCAGTCCGCGATCGCGCCGTAGTAGCCGACCACTGGCCGGCCGGGCTTCCTCTCGAACGGCGGCGACTGCTGCGGCGCCGCGAAATGGTCGAACTCGCACCCGTTGCGCACGAGCACCACGTCCCCGGGCATGAGGGAGTGGGCGGGTGCCACCAGCGTCGCGGAAGAGGCGGCGGTCTGCGCCGCGGCGGGGCGCGCGTGGCCCGTCAGGGCGAGCGCGAGGGCTGCCGCCACGGCGATGCGCGGTAGGAGGCGTGCCATCGGAAATCGGCTGTCCGAGGAAAAGCGTTGGGGAGTCGCTGCCGATGCGTGGCAGGTCCAGCATGGAACGATACCCGTGGAGGCGGACCGCGGCAACGGGTCGCTCCGCTCGCCGGGGCATTCGCATCGGGCCGCGCTGGGCCTATCTTCCCCTCTCACCTCCCCGTTCCATGCCCAGCTCCCGATGCCGCCCATGGGCGAGACCTTCCTCGGACTGCTCTTCATGCTCGCCGGCGTCGCGACCTGGGTCGCGATCTTCCGGCGGACGGGGGACGCGCTGCACCCGCTGGCGCTGCTGGCCAGCCTGTGGCTGCTGACGTTCGGCTTCGGCCACTGGGAGGTGGCCGCGACCTACGACGAGCTCTACTACCGCGAGCCGTTCGGCGCGGTCGCGTACCTGGCGGTGATCGGGTCGCTCGTGTCCGTGGTGGCGGGGTTCTGGCTCGTGGACCCGGGGCTGCGGCCCCTGGAACGGGAGGCCCTCGCCGAGCGCCTGCGCTCCAACGCGCGCCGCGGCAGGCTGCTGGCCATCACGCTGGCGCTCTTCGCGGTGGCCAGCGCCACCACCGTGTATTTCGTGTGGCTGGCCGGGGAGGTCCCGCTCTTCTCGCCCCGTGTGGACGAGCTCCGCCAGACCTTCAAGCGGCCGCTGCTGGGATACCTGTACGACCTGCACTTCCCGGTGGCGCTGTTCGCGGCGATCCTCGCCGACCGGGCGACGCGGCGCTCCGAGCGCGTCTTCTGGATCGGCCTGCTGCTCGCCTCCCTCTTCCAGCTCGCCCTGGGCGCCGTGCGCGCCAGCCCCCTCACGGGCTTCGGGTGGGTGGCGGTCTACCTGTTCTACCGGCTGCGCGGCCGGGTCCGCGTCGGGCACCTCTCGGCGGCGGCGGTGGTGGTGGCGGGCGTCTTCATCGGCATCGAGTACTCCCGGCGCACGCCCGTGCGCCTGAACCCCGAGCTGCTCAACCCGCGCCAGGACCTGAGCTCCGCCGCCACGCTGTGGGGCCACACCGGCGCCAGCTTCAAGAACCTCCAGCTCACGCTGCGCACCACGCCCCCGCCGCTGGAGATGGGCGCCGCGACCTACGACCTGCCCAAGACGCTGGTGCCCCGCTTCCGGGAGATCGAGTCGGACGTGTCGAGCCGCTTCGGGGTGCACAACTCGGCGACCTACCTGCTGCCCCTGTGGCTGGACTTCGGCCTGTTCGGGCTCCTGGTGGTCCCGGGCATCTACGGCGCGCTCACCGGCTTCACCTACCGCCGGTTCCAGGAGCGAGGGACGCTACTCTGGCTGCTCCTCTACATCGACTTCGCCATCGCCGCGATCCTGGCCTTCCGCACCCACAAGTTCCTGGGCAACGGCCTCATCTTCTTCGGCGGCGTAGCGCTGATGGTCCAGCTCTTCGCGGGACGCGAGCCCGACGACGTGGCGGAGGACCGCGGGCAGGTGGGCGAGGGGGCCCCGGCTCCGGCTCCGGGAGCGGTCGTGGGAGCGGCCCGGTGAGGGTGGTCCTCTACGGCGCCAGCGAGCTGGGACGCGACGTCGCCTCCATGGCGCCGGCGCTGCGCCAGGCCGGCGCCGCGCACGAGATCGTGGGGTTCCTCGACGACGGCGAGGGGGCGGCGGGGCGCATCTTCCTCGATCTCCCGGTGCTGGGTGGCGGCGACTGGCTCGAGGGGGCCGGCGACGACGTGGCCGTGGTGGTCACGGTGGGTGATCCGGCGGTGCGGCGCCGGCTGGTTGGCGGGCTGGAGGCCCGGGGCGCGCGCTTCGCCACCCTGGTGCACCCGTCGGCGGTGGTGACGCCCTGGGTGAGCCTGGGCGAGGGGTCCGTGATCATGGCGGGCTGCACCTTCACCGCCGAGGTGGAGGTGGGGGTCCACGTCATGGTGAACCCGGGCTGCACGCTGGCCCACGACGTGGTGGTGGGCGACTTCGCCTACCTGTCGCCGGGCGTGGACCTGGCGGGCCGGGCGGTGGTGGAGGAGGAGGCGCACCTCGGCACGGGCGCCGTCGTCATTCCCGGCCGCCGCGTGGGCGCGCGCTCCGTGGTCGGGGCGGGCGCGGTGGTCGTCCGCGACGTCCCCGCCGACGTGACGGTGGCGGGCGTTCCCGCCCGCATCCTGAGGGAGCATCGGCCCCCGACCCGGCGGGTCTGACGCGCGCCGCCGGCGCTCTCCGGCGCAGAACGCTACATTCGTAGACCAATCTCGAAAGGCGAGCCAGTGAGCCCCATCCAGAATCCCGACATCGAAGGCGCCGTGGGCATGAAGGTGCCCCTCTCCCGTCCCTGGGTGGGCGAGGAGGAGGCGCTGGCGGCGGCCGAGGTCGTCCGCTCCGGCTGGCTCATCCAGGGCCCCGAGGTGGCCGCCTTCGAGGACCGCTTCGCCGAGCTCCAGGGCGCGAAGCACGCCGTGGCGTGCAACTCCGGCTCCAGCGCCCTCCTCATCGCCATGGCGGTGCTGGGGGTGGAGCGCGACGACGAGGTCCTGTGCCCGGACATGTCGTTCGTCACCACCGCGTCGGCGGCCCTCTTCCTGGGCGCCCGGCCGGTGTTCGCCGATCTCGAGCTGGACTACTACGGGATGGATCCGGCCGACCTGGAGCGCTGGATCACGCCCCGCACCCGGGTCATCGTGCCCGTCCACTACGCCGGCCACACCGCCGAGATGGACGGCATCCTGGAGGTGGCCGACCGCCACGGGATCGCCGTCCTCGAGGACGCCGCCGAGGCTCACCTGGCGCGCTACCGGGGCGGGCGCCGCGCCGGCACCCTGGGCCGCATCGGCATCTTCTCCTTCACCCCCTCTAAGGTGATGACGACGGGGGAGGGCGGGATGATCCTCACCGACGACGACGAGCTCGCCGAGAAGTGCCGCCTGTTTCGCAACATGGGCGACGTGGGCAAATTCGAATGGGCGCGCCTCGGCTTCAATCTGCGCATGCCCGAGGCGATGGGCGCCATCGGACTGGCCCAGCTCGACCGCCTGGAGGAGGCGATCCGGCGGCGGCGCGCCATCGCCGGGCGCTACGACGCGGCGCTGGAGGGCCGGCCCGAGGTGGTCCGCCCCACGGTGCGCACGCCGGAGGACACGAACCACCAGCTCTACACCATCCGGCTGGCGGGGAGCGCCGGGCTGCGCGACCGTGTGAAGGCCCGGCTGGCGGAGCGCGGCGTCAGCACGCGCGTCTACTACCCGGCGTTCCACCACCAGGGGGTGTTCGCCGACACGGGGCCCTACGACCCCGCGGACTACCCGCGCGCCATAGAATACGAGAAGACCGCCCTCTCCCTGCCCATCTTCCCGGGGCTCACGGACGAGGAGCTCGACTACGTCACCGGATCGCTGATCGAGGTGCTGGACGGCCTCGATGGCGAACGAGGCCCATGACCGGACACGATCCCGACAAGGCGCTCCCCCCGCTGCGCGACCGCTCGGTGCTTATCACCGGCGGCGCCGGCTTCATCGGCTCGTCGCTGGCCGAGCGCCTGGTGGAGCACAACCGCGTCGTCCTCTTCGACCGGACCTTCGAGGGGCAGAGCGCCCCGCTGTCGCGTGCATGGGACCATCCGAACCGCGAGACCGTCGAGGGGGACGTGCTGGACGCCGCCGCGCTGGCCGACGTGGCCGCCGGGGCCGACACGGTCGTCCACCTGGCGGCCATCGTGGGCGTCAAGAACGTGCTGGAGCGGGGCCGGGAGACCATCGAGGTGAACTTCACGGGGACCTCGAACCTGCTGAAGGCCGTGGAGGGGCGCCGCGACCTGCACCGCTTCGTGTACTTCTCCACCAGCGAGGTGTTCGGCATGAACTCCTTCCGCGCCGGGGAGGAGACGCCCACCTCCATCGGCTCGGTGAGCGAGGCCCGCTGGACGTACTCCATCGCGAAGCTGGCGGGAGAGCACCTGGTGCACACGTACCACCGGGAGCTGGGCCTGCCCACGGTCATCATCCGGCCCTTCAACGTGTTCGGGCCCCTGCGCCTGGGCGACCACGCCATGCTGCGCTTCATCGTGGCTGCGCTCAAGGGCGACGACCTCGAGGTGCACGGCGACGGCACGCAGATCCGCTCCTGGTGCTACATCGACGACTTCGTGGACGCGCTGCTGCGGGTGCTGTCGCTCCCCCAGGCCGTGGGTGAGACGTTCAACGTGGGCAACCCCAGGAACACCGTGACGATCTACGAGCTGGCCCGGCGCGTCATCGCGCTCCTGGACTCGCCGTCCGAGGTGCGCTTCGAGGCCATCGACTTCTCCGACATCGACGTGCGCGTGCCCCGGCTCCAGAAGGCCGAGGAGCTCCTGGGATTCCGCCCCTCGGTGGAGCTGGACGAGGCCATCCTGCGCACCGCGGCGTGGTATCGCGAGCACCAGGAGCCGGCGGGGCGCGACCTGAGCCAGCCGGTTCCCGCCCAGCGGGCCTGAGGCCCGGCGACCCGGATGCCATGATCTCCGACCTCCTGCTCTATCCGGCCGCGGCCGCCGCCCTGTCGTGGGCGCTCACGCTGGCGGCGCTCCGGGTGCTGCCCCGCGTGGGCCTGGTGTCGACCCCCGACCCCAACCACCGGGACCCGGTGCCGGTGGGCGGCGGCGTCGCCCTGTGGATGGCGGTGCTGGGGTGCCTGGTGACGCTGGCGGCCACCGGCCACGAGGTGGGGCCGCTCGGCTTCCCGTTCGTGGGGGCGTCGGTCCTCTTCGTCGCCGGCGTCTGGGACGACGTGCGCCTGCTCGACCCGCGCACGAAGCTGGTCATCCAGGTGGGCGCGGCGGCCCTCGTGGTCATCGGCGGCGTCACCTTCCCGCTGGGCCCGGGCCTGGAGTGGGTGGCCGTACCGCTCACCATCCTGTGGTTCGTGGGCGTGTGCAACGCCTTCAACCTCATCGACAACATGGACGGGATGTTGCCGGGGGTGGCGGCCGTGGCCGCCGTCTTCGTGGGCGTGTTCGCGTTCGTCACCGGTCGGCCCGAGACCGGCCTCCTGTCGTTCGTGGTGGCGGGTGCCTCGCTGGGCTTCCTGCCGTTCAACCTGCCTCCGGCGCGCATCTTCATGGGCGACTCGGGGAGCATGTTCCTGGGCTTCCTGCTGGCGGGGCTGGCCATCGGCGAGAGCTGGGTGGGGACGACCCACCTGGCCTTCACGATCCTGGCGCCGACGCTCCTCCTGGCCGTGCCGATCTTCAACACCACGTTCGTCACGGTCACCCGCAAGCTGTCGGGCGTACCCCTCTCCCGGGGCAAGGCCGACCACATCAACTACCGCCTCCTGGCCCACGGCCTCTCCCGGGGCCGCGCCCTGCTCGCGGTGTACGTGCTGTCCGCCCTGGCGGGCACCGTGGGCGTGCTGGTGGTCTCCTCCTCGCCGCTGGCGTACGCCGCCGGGGCCTCCCTCTTCCTGATCCTGCTCCTCTACCTGGGCGTATTCCTCTATCAGGGCCGGGTCACGCACTTCGAGACGGGCTTCCAGGTCGAGCGCACCCGCCCCGGATGGGAGGAGTCGCCGTGGTACCGGTGGGTCATCCGCGTCGTCGCGGTGGCCGGCGACGTGGTGCTGGTGTTCGGGGCGGCCTACCTGGCGTTCTTCCTGCGCTTCGACGGCAGCATCCCCGCCGACCAGCTCGAGAACCTGGCGGCGGTGCTGCCGTACCTCATCGTCTTCCGGGTGGCCATCGCCCTCATGATGGGCGTCTACGAGACCCAGTGGCACCTGGGCCTGGCCCGCGACGCCGTGCGCCTCGTGGGGGCGCTGATCCTGGGCTCGCTCCTGTTCACCGCGGTGCTGGTGGTCCTGCGCCTGCCCTCGTTCCCCCGGACCGTCATCGCCATCGAAGGCCTGCTGTCGCTCCTCTTCTTCGGGCTCACCCGCCTGGGCGTGCGCGCGCTGGGCGAGGTCACGTCGCTGGAATGGGGCACGCGCGAGGGGCGGCGCACCATCATCGCCGGCTCCCGCGACGGCGTCGTCACCGTGTTCCGGGCGCTGCGCGGCCGGGCCCGGGAGGGGGCGCCCTACCACGTGATCGGCATCGCCGACGACCATCCCAACGCCCACCGCAGCCTGGTGGGGGGCGTGCGGGTGCTGGGGCCCGCCCAGAAGATCGTCGCGCTGGCGCGGCTGTACGACGCGGAGCACGTCATCTTCACCTTCCCCTACCTGGACAAAGCGGGGTTGGCCGACCTGGTGCGGGGCGTCCTGGCGGCGGGCCTGACCGCCGAGGTGGCGCGCCTCGACGTGGTCGAGGCCGAGACGTGGCTGGCCCCCGTGGCCGCCGGCGCCGCGGCGCCGCTCCAGGGTTCCTGACCGCCGCGCCCCCGTGCCGGTGAGGTCCCCCACCCCGGCCGCGGGGGCGCCGGGCGCCGACCGCTCCCCCCGGCTGCTGCGCAGCATGGGCGTGCTGGGCGGCGGGACGGTGGCGGCGGCCCTCATGGGGCTCGCCTTCCAGTCGCTGCTGGCGTATTGGTTCGGGGCCGGCGCCGAGACCGACGCCTGGTTCATGAGCCTGAGCATCTTCGCCTTCCTGGCCAAGTTCCTCATGCTCACCCACCTCAAGTCCCTCACGCTGCCGCTCTATGCCCGGCTGCGAGGCGGCGATCCCGATCGGGCCGACGCCCTGGCGGGCGGGCTGTTCAAGCTCTCGCTGGTGGTGCTGGGTGGGCTGACGGCGGTGCTCCTTCTGGCCGCGCCGCTCCTGGTGGGCCTCCTGGCACCGGGTTACGACGGCGCCATGCGGGAGCTGACGATCACGCTGGTGCGGATCCGCGTGCCCGGGCTCCTGTTCCTGGGCGCCATCACGGTGGGGATGGCCGTCCTGGAGAGCCGCGACCGCTTCGGCGTGACCGTGTCGGCCCAGAAGCTGGTGCCGGCCGCCCTCTCCCTGGCGCTGCTCGTGGTGGTGGGCGACCGCCTCGGGATCGTGGCCGTGGGCTGGATCGGGCTCATCGCCACGGTGGGAGGGGCCGCCGTCGTCCTCCTGGCCGCCCGGCGATTCCTGCCGGCCGTCCCGCTGGCCGCGGCGGCGCGTGACCCGGCGGCCCGGGACGTGGGGCGCCAGTGGTTCCGCTTCAGCGGCAGCAACGGCGCCACGCTGGTGGGGGAGTGGGCGTTCCGGGTGGGGGCGTCGCTGCTGCCGGTGGGGCTCTTCTCCGCCGTCCTCTACGGGCGCATGGTCCACGACCTCCTCCACGGCGCCGTGAACGACGCGGCCCAGACGGCGAGCCTGCCGCGCTTCGCCCGCATGGCCGCGGTCCGGGAGGGGGACGGCGACGGCGAGGGGGAGCGCAGGCTGGGCGCCGGGCTGCGGGAGGCCATGGCCGGCCTCACCGCGCTGAACCTGCCCCTGGGCCTCTACGTGGCCATGGCCGCGCCCTGGATCGTGGCCCTCCTGTTCGGGCGGGGTCGCTTCCTGGACGACGGGATGGTCGGCCCGGCGGCCGTGGCCCTCTCCCTCTTCGCCGCCGGCTTCGTGCTCCAGGGGCTGGTGCAGCTCGTCTTCGCCGCGGCCTTCGCCTCGGACCGCAGCGCCCTGGTCAACCGCGTCCAGATCGTGGGGCACCTGGCCCGGGCCGCCGCGCTGGTGCCGCTGGTGAGCGCCTTCTCGTACGTGGGCCTCGTGGGCGCGCAGGTGGGCATGAACCTGCTGGTCCTGGCCCTCCTGGTGGCGGGCGCGCCGGCGGCCTGGGGACTCCACCGCAATCCGGGCGTGCTGCGGGCCGCCGCGGCCGCGGCCCCCGCGCCCGTGCTCCACGTCCTGTGGGTGGCGCCCCGACTCCCGGATCCGCTGGCCGTGGGCGACGTGGAGCGCCTCGCCGTGGTGGCGCTCCTGGGGCTGATGGTCGTCGCCGCGGCGACGGTCGCCAACCTCGTGGTCAACGACGACCCGGCCGGGGCGCGGCAGGACACCCTGGCGTGGGCCACCGGCGTGAACTTCGCCGGGTTCAACGTGATCATGATCGCGATCGCGATCACGCTGCTGGGCATCATCGTCCGGCTGTGGATGCGCGTGGAGAGCGTCAA
>JAHWKH010000087.1 GCA_019347995.1 Gemmatimonadota bacterium
CTGGTGGTGGCAGTGAAGGACGAGAGCGACGTGCGCCACCCCGCCGACCTTCCGGCGGGCACCCGCGTCGCCACGTCCTTCCCCGGCATCACGCGGACGTACTTCGACGAGTTGGGAACGGCGGTGGAGATCGCTCCCGTGAGCGGCGCCGCGGAGATCGCTCCGCACGTGGGCGTGGCCGACGTCATCGTGGACCTTGTCTCCACCGGCTCGACGCTGCGCGTGAACGGTCTGCGCGAGATCGCCACCGTCCTGGACTCCACCGCCCGGCTGGTGGTAAACCGCGCCGCCTGGGCCGACCCGACGCTGAAGCGCACCATCGAGGAGCTGGTGACGGCCCTCGAGTCGGTGCTGAGGGCGCGGGAGAAGCGCTATCTCATGGCCAACGTGCCCCGGGACCGTCTGGAGGAGGTCAAGGAGGTGATCCCCGGCCTGCACGGCCCCACCATCGTCGAGGTGCTGGATCACGGCGGCTGGGTGGCGGCGCACGCGGTGGTGGACGCGGAGAGCGTCTATCAGGCGATCTCGCGTCTCAAGGCTCTGGGCGCCGAGGGCATCCTGGTGACCCGGATCGAGAGGCTGATGCCGTGAGCGACCGGACCACGGCCGGGCTCCGCCTCGCCGTGTGGAAGCCGCTGGCCGAGCTGGACGCCGCCGATCGGCGGGTGCTGCTGGAGCGGCGCCCCGACGACGACGGCTCGGTGCAGGACGACGTGCGCCGCCTCCTGTCCGACGTCCGCCTCCGGGGAGACGCTGCGCTCCGGGAGATGGCGGGCCGCTTCGACGGGGTGGAGCTCGACGCGCTGGAGGTCCCCCGCGGCCGGTGGGACGAGGCGCTGTCGGACCTCGACCCCACCCTGCGGCGGGCGCTGGAGCGCGCGGTGGCCAACATCGAGACGTTCCACCGCGCCCAGATGCCGGGTGAGGTGTCGGTGGAGGTGGAGCCTGGCGTGCGGCTCGGGCGGCGCTTCGTCGCCCTGGACGCGGCGGGGGTCTACGCGCCGGGGGGCCGCGCGGCGTATCCGTCCAGCGTGCTCATGGGTGTCGTGCCGGCCCGGGTCGCCGGCGTGCGCGAGGTGGTGGTGTGCTCGCCCCCCCTCACGGACGGGCGTCCCGACCCCGTGCTGCTGGCCGCCGCCGCCCTGGCCGGCGCCGACCGCCTCTTCGCGCTGGGCGGCGCCGGGGCGATCGGAGCCATGGCCTACGGCACCGCGAGCGTGGCCCGCTGCGACGTGGTGGTGGGGCCCGGCTCGCGCTGGGTCATCGAGGCGAAGCGGCAGGTGGCGGGCGAGGTGAGGATCGACTCTCCCGCGGGACCCTCCGAGGTCCTGGTGGTGGCCGACGCCACCGCCGACCCCGGGGCCGTGGCGGCCGAGATGGTGGCCCAGGCCGAGCACGACCCCGACGCGGCGGTGGCCGCCGTGACGTGGCTCCCGGACGTGCTCGACGCCGTGGGCCGGGCGCTGGAGGCCCAGGTGGAGGCGACGCCGCGGCGGGACGTGGTGGCGGCGGCGCTGGCCGCCCGGGGCGCGCTCCTGCTGGCGGCGGACCGGGACGACGCCCTGGCCTTCGCCCGCGCGTACGCCGCGGAGCACCTGGCGCTGTACACGCTCGAGCCCGCCCGGGACCTAGACAGGGTGCCCACCGCGGGCACGGTGTTCCTGGGAGGGCCGAGCTCCGTGGCGTTCGGCGACTACCTCACCGGCGCCAACCACGTGCTGCCCACCGCCGGAGCGGCCCGGGCCTTCTCGGGCCTCTCGACCCACTCGTTCCTCCGTTCCTATACCTGGCAGGACCTCACCCCCGAAGGGGCCGGCCGCATGGCCCGCGACGTGGAGCGCCTGGCGGAAGCCGAAGGCCTCCCGGCGCACGCCGCCGCCGCCCGCAGGAGACGCCCGTGACCCGCTTTCCCCGTGACGACTACGCCTCCCTGAGGCGCTACGCTCCGGATCGCCGCCCCGTGTCGGTGGACCTCAGCGACAACCGCAACCTCTGGGGCACGCATCCCGCCGCCCTCGAGGCGGTGCGCGGCGCCGTATCCGACGACCTCTCCCGCTACCCGCACCTGTACGCCGACGACCTGCGGGCGGCCGTGGCCGAGCGCTACGGGGTGGATCCCCGCTCCGTCTTCACCGGGTGCGGGTCCGACGACGTCCTGGACTTCGTCTTCCGGGCATGCGCCGAGCCGGGCGGGACGCTGAACCACATCGTGCCCACCTTCTCCATGGTGGCGCCCTGGGCGCGCATCAACGGCCGCACGCCCGTGGCGATCCCCTGGTCGCAGGCTCTCGAGGAGCCCGGCCTCCTCCTGGAGGGGGATCCGGTGCTCGTGTACCTGTGCAGCCCGAACAACCCCACCGGCTTCAAGGCACCCTACGATTGGATCGCAGGGATCATCGAGGCCGTGGAGACCCTGGGCGACGAGGCGCCCCTCCTCCTGCTGGACGAGGCCTACGCCGACTTCACCGACGAGACGTTCATCCGCGAAGCGTCGACGAGCCCACGTCTCCTGGTGGTCCGCACGCTGTCGAAGTCGTACGGGCTCGCGGGCATGCGGGTGGGCTTCGGCGTGGCGCGCCCGGACGTGGCCGAGGAGATGGAGAAGGCCCGCGGCCCCTACAAGGTAGCCCGCCTCTCGGAGATCGCCGCCACCGCCGCGCTGCGCGACCGCAGCGGCTGGATGGAGGAGACCGTCGTGGAGGCCGAGCGCTCCCGGAAGCGCCTGGCGGAGGCGCTGGGGGCCCGCGGCCTCCGCCCCCTTCCCTCGGCCACCAATTTCCTGTTCGCCCCGGTGGAGGACGGCAGCGCCCTGGCGTGGGCCGACGGCCTGCGTGAGCGGTCGGTGGGCGTGCGGCCCTTCCCGGCGGCCGAGGAGGTGGGAGACGCGCTGCGGATCACGGTGGGGCCCTGGCCGCTCATGGAGACCCTGCTGGAGGCCATCGACGGGGTGCTCGCCTCGGGCGAGCTGCGAGGCGCGGGGGCGGCCACCCGGTGAAGGTCGCGCTCTTCGACTATGGCGCCGGAAACCTCCACTCCCTGGGCAAGGCACTGGAGCGGGGCGGCGCCGCGGTGCGGGTCACCGCCGACTGGGACGAAGCCCTGGCCGCCGACGCCCTGGTGCTTCCCGGCGTGGGCGCCTTCTCCGCCGCGGTGGAGGCGCTCCCCTCCGACCCGTCGCGCGTGCGCGAGGCGCTGGAGGCGGGGCTCCCCTGCCTGGGGATCTGCCTGGGCATGCAGCTCCTCTTCGAGTCCAGCGAGGAGGGGGAGGGGACGGGGATCGGCATCCTCGCCGGGAGCGTGCGACGGCTGCGGGCCCGTGTCGTCCCGCAGATGGGCTGGAACGACGTCGAGACAGCCGCCGACCCCCTCTTCGCCGGCGAGGCCGAGAGCCTGGTGGCATACTACGCCAACTCGTACGTGTGCGAGCCCCTGGACGGCACGAGCGTCATCGGGTGGTCCGACTACGACGGCCACCGCTTCGCCGCCGCGGTGCGCGTCGGCGCCACCTGGGGGGTGCAGTTCCACCCCGAGAAGAGCTCTGCGGCCGGGCTGCGGCTGGTGGCGAACTTCCTGGAGGCGGCGCGGTCGGGCCGGGGGGCGACGGCCCGGTGAAGGGCCGGAATGCCGACGGCACCGGCCGGCGAGCGGAGATCTCCGCGTGATCGCCCTGCCCGCCGTCGACCTCAAGGGCGGCCGCTGCGTCCAGCTCGTGGGCGGCCGTCCGGACGAGGAGCGGATCTCGCTCCCCGACCCGGTGGAGGTGGCCCGCGGGTGGTGGGACGCCGGCTTCCGCTGGCTCCACGTGGTGGATCTGGACGCGGCGCTGGGCGACGGTGACAACCGGGACGCGGTGGCCGCCGTCCTGGAGGCCACGCCGGCGTCGGCCCAGGTGGGCGGCGGCGTCCGCGACGACGAGGCGGTCGCCGCGCTCCTGGAGGCCGGCGCCCGGCGCGTGGTGGTGGGCACCCGCGCCGTGGACGACCCGGAGTGGCTGCGCGCGGTGGCGCGCCGCCACCCCGGGCGGGTGGTGGTGGCCGCGGACGTGCGCGCCGGCGTGGTGCTGCGGCGAGGCTGGACCGAGGCGAGCTCGCTGAGGGTCGAGCCCTTCCTGGAGGGCCTGGCCGACGTGCCGCTGGCCGGCGTCCTCTGCACCGACGTGGCCCGTGAGGGCCGCATGGAGGGCATCGACCTGACGGGGGTACGGACCGTCCTGGCGGCGTCGCCCCACCCGGTCCAGGTGAGCGGCGGCATCACGACCATGGACGACCTGGCGGCACTGGCCACCGCCGGCGCCGCCGGGGCCGTCCTGGGGATGGCGCTGTACACCGATACGCTGGACGCCGAGGCCGTGGCCACGGCATACGGAAGCGACGACCTCCAGGAGGACGCGTGAGCAAGCTCAGACGGGAGACCGGCGAGACCCGCATCGTGCTGGAGGTGCGCCGGGGCGCCACGGGCGCCCGGGCCGGCGAGGGCATCGCGACCGGCGAGCCGTTCCTCGACCACATGCTCGTGACGCTGGCCCGCTACGCCGGGCTCGACCTGACGGTGGAGGCGGCGGGCGACCTGCGTCATCACCTGGTGGAGGACGTCGCCATCGTCCTGGGGCTGGCGCTCAGGGACGAGGTTCCGGCGTCCTGCGCCCGCTACGGCTGGGCCTCGGTGCCCATGGACGACGCCCTGGTGCGCGCGTCCCTGGACCTCGGCGGTCGCGCCTGGTACGAGGGCCGGCTCCCATCGCCCCTGTACGAGCACTTCCTCCAGAGCCTGGCCGTGAACCTGGGCGCGACGCTCCACGTGGAGGCGGCCCGGGGCCGCGACAAGCACCACGTGGTGGAGGCCGCCGTGAAGGCCACGGGCCTCGCGCTCCGCCAGGCACTCGGCGAGGGCGGGGAGGGCGTCTTCAGCACCAAGGGCGCGGTGAGCGTGGAGCGGCTGGACACATGAGCCTCCGCCCCAGGGTCGTGGTCTGCCTCGACGTGAAGGACGGCCGCGTGGTGAAGGGCACCCGCTTCGAGGGGCTGCGCGACGTGGGCGACCCGGTGGAGCTGGCCGCCCGCTACGAGGCCGAGGGCGCCGACGAGATCGTCTACCTGGACATCTCGGCCTCGAAGGAGGAGCGGGGCACCCTGCTGGACCTGGTGCGCCGCACGGCCGAGGTGCTCTTCGTGCCGCTCACCGTGGGAGGAGGGGTCCGGCGGGCCGCCGACATCGGCCCCCTGCTGCGGGCCGGCGCCGACAAGATAAGCGTCAACACGGCCGCGGCCGCCGATCCCGACCTCCTGCGCGAGGGCGCCGAGCGCTTCGGGAGCCAGTGCGTCGTCATCAGCGTCGACGCGGCCCGGGACGCCGAGGGCACGTGGCGCGCCTTCACGCACGGCGGATCGAGCCCCACCGGACGCGACGCCGTGGCCTGGGCCGAGGAGGCCGTGGCGCACGGGGCCGGCGAGGTGCTCCTCACCAGCATCGACCGGGACGGTGTCCGCACCGGCTACGACGTCGCCCTGACCCGTGCCGTCGCCGACCGCGTCGGCGTCCCCGTGGTGGCCTCGGGAGGCGCCGGCGAGGCGGCGCACCTGCGCGAGGCCTTTCTCGACGGCCACGCATCGGCCGCCCTGGTGGCCGGCATCCTCCACGACGGCCTCACCACGGTGGGCGAGCTCAAGGACGCCCTCGCCGACTGGGGGCTTCCCGTCCGACCATCTCCGGAGGCCTCATGACCGACCGCACCCTGAGGAGCCCGGACGCCCTCGACACCCTGGCCTTCGACGAGCGGGGGCTGCTGCCCGTGGTGGCGCAGGACGCCGCCACCGGGGCGGTCCTGATGGTCGCCTGGTCGGACCGGGGGGCGCTGGAGCGCACCCTCGTCACCGGCGACGTCCACTTCTGGTCGCGCTCGCGCGCCTCCCTGTGGAGGAAGGGGGAGACGAGCGGGAACGTTCTGCGCCTGGTCTCCCTCCACGCCGACTGCGACGGCGATACGGTCCTGGCCCTGGTCGAGCCCGGCGGGCCCGCGTGCCACACGGGGGAGCGCACCTGCTTCGGCGAGCGTGCGGAGCCCGCGGCCGCCGGCGATTCCCGCGAGGGACCGGCCATCGGCACGGCGTCCGGCGACGTCCTGGCCCAGCTCGACGCTCTCCTCTCGGACCGGGCCCGGGAGCGGCCCGAGGGCAGCTACACGACGCGGCTCCTCGACGACGAGAACCTCCGCCTCAAGAAGCTCGGAGAGGAGACCGCCGAGCTCGTCACCGCCCTCGCCAGGGGCGACGGCGAGCGCATCCCCGAGGAGGCGGCCGACGTGCTCTACCACGTGCTGGCGGCGCTCCACGGCGCGGGCATGGGACTGGAGGCGGTGCTCGCGGTGCTGGCGGGGCGGAGGCGGTAGCGCATGGCCCTGGGACCCGCGCCGAGCATCCACGAGGAGGAAGCGCTCGGCAAGGCCTACGACGCCCGGCTCATGCGGCGTCTCCTGCGCTACGTGAAGCCCTACAAGTGGCAGACGGCGGTCGCCGTCCTGCTGCTGGTCCTGGCGTCGGGCATGGAGATCGTGGGGCCGATCCTCACGCAGCAGGCCATCGACCGCGCCATCCCGGAGGGCGACCTCGGCTTCCTGACCATGCTGGCCGTCCTGTTCGTCGTGGCGAACGTCCTGGGCTTCGCGTTCCAGTACGGGCAGCAGATCCTCACGACGTGGCTGGGCCAGAGCGTCATGTACGATCTCCGCACGGAGATCTTCGCCAAGCTCCAGCGCCAGGACCTCCGGTACTACGACCGAAATCCGGTGGGGCGGCTCATGACCCGCATCACCAGCGACGTGGAGACGCTCAACGAGCTGTTCAGCTCGGGCGTGGTGTCGGTCTTCGGCGACGTCTTCACCCTCGTCTTCATCGTGGCCGCCATGGTGAACATGGACTGGCGGCTCGCCCTGGTGACGTTCAGCGTTCTGCCGCTGGTCTTCTACGCCGCCTTCCTCTTCCGATCGCGCATCCGCGACGCCTACCGCGACATCCGGGTGCGGCTGGCGCGCATCAACGCGTTCCTCCACGAGCGCATCACCGGCGTGCGCGTGGTGCAGCTCTTCAACCGCGAGGCCGCCGACGACCGCAAGCACAGGGACATCGAGGAGGACTACCTGGAGGCGCACCTGCGCTCCATCACCTACTACGCCCTCTTCTTTCCCGTCATCGAGGTGTTCACGGCCATCGCGCTCGCGCTCATCGTGTGGTACGGCGGTCTGCAGATCCTGGACGGAGCCGTCACCGTGGGCGTCGTGGCGGCCTTCCTCCAGTACGCCCGCCGCTTCTTCCGTCCCATCCAGGACCTCTCGGAGAAGTACAACCTGCTCCAGGGGGCCATGGCTTCGTCCGAGCGCGTCTTCGGCCTGCTGGACAAGGACGTCGACATCGAGGATCCGGCGGTGCCGCGGGAGCTGCCCTCGACCCGGGGCGAGATCGAGTTCCAGGACGTCTGGTTCGCGTACGCGAACCGGGAGGACGGCGAGCCGGACTGGGTGATCCGGGGCCTCACGTTCCGCGTGGCGCCGGGAGAGAAGGTGGCCATCGTGGGGCACACGGGCGCCGGGAAGACCACGATCATCAACCTCCTGATGCGCTTCTACGAGCCGCAGCGGGGCCGCGTGCTCCTGGACGGCGTGCCCATCGGGGAGCTGCGCCTCGAGGACCTGAGGACCCGGATCGGCCTCGTGCTCCAGGACGTCTTCCTGTTCAGCCAGGACGTGGGCTACAACATCCGCCTGGGCTCCGAGGAGGTGTCGCCCGAGCGGGTGAGGGAGGCAGCGCGGCGCGTGGGCGCCGACCGCTTCATCGAGCGACTGCCCGGCGGGTACGAACAGCCCCTGGGGGAGAGGGGGTCGTCGCTGTCGGTGGGAGAGCGGCAGCTGGTGAGCTTCGCCCGGGCCCTGGCGTTCGACCCGCCCATCCTGGTGCTGGACGAGGCGACGAGCTCGGTGGACTCGGAGATCGAGGCCCAGATCGAGGCCGCCACCGACGAGCTGATGAAGGGGCGCACGTCGCTGGTCATCGCCCACCGGCTCTCCACCGTCCAGGGCGCCGACCGCATCCTGGTCATGCACCACGGCGAGCTGCGCGAGCAGGGCAGCCATCAAGAGCTGCTGGAACAGGGCGGCCTCTACGCCCGCCTGCACGAGCTCCAGTTCGCGCCGCCGTCCGCGGCGTAGGGCCGGGAGCCTGTCCGAGCGAGCGACGCGCGCGCGGCCCACACGATCACCCGGGCGAGGCTCCCGAGGCGTCTACGGCTCCGTCAGCTCGAACGGGCTCGAGACGCGCAGCTCCCC
>JAHWKH010000088.1 GCA_019347995.1 Gemmatimonadota bacterium
ATCAGGACGCCGTGCTGGTTCAGGGCGGTCGCGACGCTGATGGCGCGCTCGCCCTGGGCCAGGGCCTCGTCCCAGTCGCCCGTGGCGGAGCACAGCTCCACCGCCAGCTCCGACACGGAAAGGCCGAGCACGGGCGAGTGGAGCTCTTCGGCGAGGGTGCGCGCCTCGTCCAGCTGGGAGGCGGAGGCCGCGACGTCGCCCACCAGCCCCTCGAGCGCGGCCAGGGCCCAGCGGGCCCAGAACTCCACGTGCAGGTCGCCCGCCTCGCGGGCCAGCTCGATGGCCTGGCTCGCATGGCTTCGGGCTCGAGCGGGGCGGCCGCTCCACGTCGCCACCAGGGCCGAGGCGCGATGCACCCGGGCCATGAGCCCGGGGTCGCTCAGCTCCTCCGCCACCGCCAGGGCGCGGGCGATGCGCTTCCGGGCGGCGTCGGGCTCCCCCAACTCCTGCAGCGCCACGCCGGCGGCCAGGTCGATCCTCGCCCGGAGGTGGCGCGCCGCCGATCCCGCCGCCTCGAGCGCCGCGTCGTAGTGTCCGATGGCCTCCCGGTGGCGACCGGTCCAGAAGCAGAGGAGCCCCAGATGACGCAGCGCCTCGGCCACGTCCATTGCGGCTCCGCGCTTGCGGGCCTCCTCGGCCAGGTCGTGCCAGATCTTTCCGGCGGGCTCGTGCCGCCCCGAGCGCGCCAGCGCCCGCGCCAGCTCACCGCGGAGGACGTGGAGGGGTGGCAGGTCCTCCAGGCCGGCGCTTCCGCTCACGTCCCCGGCGGCCTGCAGCTCGCGAAGCTGGTGGACGCCGGCCTGCAGGTATTCGGCGGCCTCCCGGTCGGCATGGCGGCGAAGCGCCTCGCGTCCGGCCATCACGAGGTAGCGCACGGCCCGCGGAGCGCTGGGGCCGCCCGCCCGCGAGAAGTGGTACGCGAGCTCGTCGGCGTGCCTCTCCGCGGCCTCGCCGTGGAATCGTTCCAGCGCCAGCGCGATCTGCTCGTGGAGCCGCCGCGTCCGGACGAGGGACATGCGCTGGGTGAGGGTCTCGCGGATCAGCGGGTGGCCGAACTCGAGCGCGAGGGTGCCGGATTCCTCCTCCTCGTCCACCAGTCCCGACGCCGCGAGCTCCTCGATGGAGGCGGACAGGTCCGGGCCGGGCGTCTCCAGGAGGGTGCCGAGAAGCGGAACGGGGGCGCGGCCTCCCGTGACGGCGAGGACCTCGGCCAGTCGGCGGCCCTCCTCTGAAAGCCGGCCGAGCCGCGCCTCGATGGCGTCGAGGATCGTGGACGGCAGCTCGAGCTCGCGCAGCTCCCAGCCCAGCCAGACTCCGTCGCGGCGGTGGAGGCGGCCCGCCACGACCAGCGACTCCAGCGTCTGCTCGATGAAGAAGGGGTTGCCGCGGGTCCATCCGTACAGCAGGTCGGCGAACTCCAGGACGGGAGGGCCGGATACGCGAAACACGCTCGTCACGAGCTCGGCCGTGTCCCGGCGGTCGAGGGGCCGTAGCGGGTGAAGCCGCAGCTTGCGCATGGACACGAGGGATCGCTCGAGGCCCACCAGGGCCCCGTTCCCGTCCCGATCATCGGAGTTGTAGCTCGCGAGGATCCTCACGGCGCCGCTCTCGATCCGCCGCGCCAGGAAGTGGAGGAGCTCGAGGGAGGAAGGGTCTGCCCACTGCAGGTCCTCCAGGACGAGGAGCAGCGGCTGCCGCTCACCCAGCCGGAGCACGAACTCCGTGAAGTGCCAGTGGATGCGGGATTTCCGCTCCGCCGGGTCCTCCTCCTGGTCCGACGCCTCCTCCCCCAGGTCGAGGGGTGGAAAGAGCCGGGCAAGGTCACGTTCCGTACCCCGTGAGAGGACGGTGACGGTGGCGCTGTCCATCTCCCGGATCAGCGGAAGGAACGCGTCCGTCAGCAGCGCGTAGGGGACGCCCCTCTCCATGGGGAACGCCCGTCCGTAGGCCACCGTCCATCCGCGGCGCCCGGCGTCGTCCGTGAGGACGCGGATCAGGCGGGACTTGCCGATCCCACCCTCCCCGGTGAGGAAGGTGACCGGGCCGCTCCCGGGTCCGTCGGCCAGCACGCCGTTGAGGACGTCCAGGTCCTCGCTCCGTCCAACGAGGGGAAGGGGCGAGGGCGGGCCCGATCGGTCGGAGAGCGCGTCCATGGTGGGCTCCTCGGGTGGTGAGCAGGGAACGCCCGCTCGTCGGGGGCGGGTCCGTGAAGCATCCCGGGTGTCGGTGGCAGGGCCTACGTACCCATACGTGGAACAGCCGCGAAGCACCACCACGGAGCACGCGGGATCGGCAGGCGGGGCAGGGTGCATCTCCGGCAATGAGGGCGGTTTCCGGCCATGATGCCCCCGCTCGCGCGCTGGAACCCCGGTACAGAGTACGTGGATTCACGGCCCTCCCTGCGTAGCCGGCGCAACCGTGGGCGGCCGGTGGACGCCCGCTCAGCGGTTGGATCCCGCCGCAGGATTCCCCACGCACGAAGGCCCGGACGGCGTCCTGCGCCGTCCGGGCCTTCGTGTCGTCGCGGCGTCGGCCGCGGCGGATCAGCTCGCCAGGGCGTTCACGTGGCGGGTGAGCTGGCTCTTGATGCGCGCCACCTTGTTGGGATGGTACAGCCGGTCCTGGGCCGCCCGGTCCAGCAGCACGATCGCCTCGCGGAGCTGTTCGGTGGCCGCGTCGGCGTCGGTGCTCTGACGCACCTTCTTGACGGCGGTGCGCAGGCGCGACCGCTGGTTCTTGTTGCGCTCGGCCGCCTCGGCGGAGAGCACCATCCGCTTCTTCGCGCTCTTGATGTTCGGCATGCAGCCAACTCCCGACGTGTCTCGTCCTGCCAACGTGAGCCTGAAAAACTAGCCGGTGCGGGCGCGGTGATCAACCCGGCGGCGAGGCGCGGCCCCGGGCCTCACTCTGCCCGGCAGCGATTCAGCAGGGTCGTGGAGGTCGCCCGCAGGGCGGGGAAGAGGGGGACCGCCCCCACCGCGCCGACCCGGGGTTTCTCCCGCCTGCCCGCGCGGGTAGCTTTGACCGCCCATGAACCTCGACTTCCTCCTCTTCGTGCCCGGCCTGCTCGTGGCCATCGTCGTGCACGAGCTGGCCCACGCGTGGCAGGCCCGCCGCGAGGGCGACCCCACGGCCGAGCGGCTGGGGCGGATCACGCTCAATCCGCTGCCCCACCTGGACCTGTGGGGCTCGCTCCTGGTGCCGGCGCTGCTCTGGGTGAGCAACGTGGGCTTCCTCTTCGGCTGGGCGAAGCCGGTACCGGTGGACCCTCGCAACTACCGCGACCCCAAGTGGGGTGACGTCAGGGTCTCGCTGGCAGGCGTCGTCATGAACCTGGTGATGGCCGTCGTCTTCACGGTGCTGTGGGCGATCGTGGCGGCCCTGGGGGAGGCGGGCCCGGTGTGGGACGCCGTGTCGCGCATCATGATGTTCGGCGTGCTCATCAACCTGGTGCTGGCGTTCTTCAACCTCATCCCGATCCCGCCGCTGGACGGGTCGCACGTGGTCTACCATCTGCTGCCCCCTCGACTCGCCCATGGGTACCAGGCCCTGGGGCGCTTCGGCATCATCCTTCTCATGGCGCTCATCTTCCTGGTGCCCCAGGCCTTCGGGCTCCTCCTGTATCCCGTGCAGGTCGCCATGGGCGCCGCCGACTGGTTCGTCCGCCTGTGGATCTGAGCACCCACAGCCCGCTTCTCGCGCAGAACGCCGAGCTCTTCGCGGTGGACCTGGACCGCTTCCAGGGGCCGCTGGACCTGCTCCTGCACCTCATCCGACAGCAGGACATCGATGTCTTCGACATCCCCATCGCGAGGATCACCGAGCAGTTCCTGAAGGTCATCAAGGGCATCGGACCCGATCAGCTCGACCACGCGGGCGAGTTCCTGGAGATGGCGGCGACGCTGGTGCGCATCAAGGCCCAGATGCTTCTGCCGCGCCATGACGACGAGGAGGATGGCGACCCGCGCGCGGAGCTGGTGCGCCGGCTCCTCGAATACGAGCAGATCCGGGAGATCTCCACGCGTCTCTCCAAGGCGGAGGCGGAGCGGGCGCGGCGCTTCCCGAGGGGGTACGTGCCGCCCCGGCCCCGTCCCGAGCCGGTGGACACGCCTCTGGAGACCACCTGGGAGGAGGTGTTCGAGGCGGCCATGGACGTCTACCTCCCCGAGCCCGTCGATCGGCGCCACCGACTTCCCACCCGCCCCGTCGCCATGGAGGACAAGGTGACCCTGATCCTCGAGACGCTCTCGGGCGTGGCGCGTATCGAGTTCAGCCACTTGTTGAGGGGGTTCGACGACCGCATGCACGGGGTCATGACCTTCCTCGCCGGGTTGGAGCTGACGCGCCGTCGCACGCTGTTCCTGCGGCAGGTGGCGCCCTTCTCCGAGCTGTGGCTGTACCTTCGTTCCGACGACGAGGCGGCGGCCGAGGGCGAGGCGGACGAGGATGTGGTCGCGGGCGACGCCACCGAGAATGATGCGCGGGGCGACGCCACCGAGAACGATGCGCGGGGCGACGCCACCGACGATGCGCGGGGCGACGCCGTCCCCGCTCCCCATGCCGACGAGGAGCCGCGTTGAAGCCGACGCAGATCGTGGAAGCCGTCCTGTTCTCCAGCGACGCGCCGTTGAAGGCCGAGGAGATCGCACGGGCCGACGAGTCGCTCGACGAGGACGTGGTGGAGGAGGCGCTGCGCATGCTCCGGAGCGAGTACGCCGAATCGGAGCGCGCCTTCCAGATCGCCGAAGTGGCCGAGGGCTATCAGATCCTGACGCTGCCGGAGTTCGTGGGCTACCTGGAGCGCTTCGACACGGTGCCGCGGCCCTCGCGCCTCTCGGGCCCGGCCCTGGAGACGCTGGCCATCATCGCCTACCGCCAGCCCCTGGGCCGCATCGAGGTGGAGTACATCCGGGGCGTCAGCTCCTCTGGGGTCATCCGCACGCTCCAGGACCGGGGGCTCGTGGACGTGGTGGGTCGGGCCGAGGGCCTGGGTCGTCCGCTCCTCTACGGCACGACGCCCCGCTTCCTCGAGCATTTCGGCTTCGCGTCGCTGGACGACCTCCCGCGGCCCGAGGAGCTCCCGGTGGTGCTGCGTGACCGGCTCCCGCTGGGGGAGGACGACGAGGAGGAGGACGGGGGCGAGGCGGAGAGCCAGACGTCCCTGGAGGTGGGCGTCTCGCCCGATGAGGCCGCGCCTCCGGGAGACGAGGATGTCGAGGGCGGCGGGCGCGCGGAACATGGCGCCGGCGCGGAGGACGGCCAGGACGCGGAAGACGTGAGGAGCGAGAGGCACGATTCCGCCGCGGCGGAGCCCCCCGACGACGCCGCAGGGCGGCGGGAGCCTTCCGACGGGTAAGAACGCCGGCATCCGCATCCAGAAGCTCCTCTCCCGCGCCGGCGTGGCGTCGCGCCGGAAGGCCGAGGAGCTGATGGTGCAGGGCCGCGTGCGGGTCAACGGGGAGGTGGTCACCACGCTGGGAGCGCGCGTGGACCCGGAGCGCGACGTGGTCGAGGTGGACGGGCGTCCGGTGGAGAGGGATCCGCCCCGCTGGATCGCGCTGCACAAGCCCGCCGGCACCCTCACCACCCGCGACGATCCGCAGGGCCGCCCCACGGTCTACTCCCTTCTCTCGCGGAAGGACCGGCGTTTGCGCTACGTGGGCCGCCTGGACATGGACACGGAGGGCCTTCTCCTCTTCACCAACCAGGGTGGCCTGACGCACGGCCTCCTGCACCCGAGCTCCGAGGTGGAGCGGGAGTACGAGGCGGGCGTGGAGGGGCGGGTCGCGCCGGCCGAGCTCCGCCGGCTGACCGGCGGCGTGGATCTCGAGGACGGTCCGGCACGGGCCCTGCGCGCCCGGGTGGTCCGCTCGGAGACCGACGGCGACGTGGTGGGGCTGGTGCTCGTGGAGGGGAGGAAGCGGGAGGTCCGGCGGCTCCTGGAGGCGGTCGGCCACCCGGTACGCTGGCTTCGACGGGTACGCTTCGGCCCGGTGACGCTGGGAGATCTGCCCCGGGGGGCCTGGCGCGAGCTCGACGAGGCGGAGGTGGCGGGGTTGCGCCGCGTGGCCGACTGACGAATCGAGGTCGCGGGGCCGCCCCCGGGCGGCCGACCGAAGGACCGAGGTCGTGGGGCCGCGCCGCGCGGCCGACCGACGGATCGAGATGACCACCGAGGGCCGGCCGTCTTCGGCCCCCGCCGGAATCCGGGAGGACAGGACGGATGGAGCTGACCGGTCGCACGGTGCTGGTGCTGGGAGGGGCGGGCCTCGTGGGCTCGGCCGTGGGGAGGCGCACGCTGGAGCTGCGCCCCGCGCGGCTGGTGCTGGCCTCGCTGCGCAGGGAGGAGGCGGAGGAGGCGGTGGCCGACCTCGCCCCGGAGGCGCCGGCGGGCGTGGCCATGGAGGCGGCCTGGGGCGATCTCTTCGTGCCGGCGGACCTCAAGGACCGGTCCCGTGGAGAGGCGCTGGCCGACGCGGGCGCCCGCCGAGCCCTCGTCGACGACATCTACGGAGAGCTCACCGCCGAGGTGGTGGAGCGGTCGGCGCTGGGCCGGCTCCTCTTGGACGTGGCGCCCGACGTGGTGGTCGACTGCGTCAACACCGCCGGCGCGCTGGCGTACCAGAACGTCTTCGCGTCGGTGGAGGCCCTGCGGCGGGACGCCGAGGCCGGGGGCGCGGACGCCGAGGCCGTGGAGCGCCACCTCGCCATGCTCTACCTCCCGCAGCTCATCCGGCACACCCAGATCGCCCTCGAGGCCATGAAGCGTGCGGGGACGCGGGCCTATCTCAAGGTCGGCACCGCCGGCACGGGCGGGATGGGGCTCAACATCCCGTTCACCCACTCCGAGGAGCGGCCGTCGCGCGTGCTGCTGGCGAAGTCGGGGCTGGCGGGCGCCCAGACGCTGCTCCTCTACCTCATGGCGCGCACCCCAGGGGCCCCGTCGGTCAAGGAGATCAAGCCGACCGCGGCCATCTCCTGGAAGTCCATCGCCTTCGGCCCGGTGCGAAGGGGCGGACGGCCGCTGGAGCGCTCCGACGCCACGGGTCCGGTACCCGTGGAGGAGGCGTTCGGCGGCGACGCCCACGCGACGTTCCGGCGGGTGGAGGGGCCGCTGGAAGGCGTCTACCTCGATTCGGGCGAGAACGGGCTCTTCTCCCTCCCGGAGTTCGAGGTGCTCACCGCGCTGGGGCTCATGGAGTTCGTCACGCCGGAGGAGATCGCCGAGAACGTGGTGCGCGAGCTCACGGCGCATCCCACCGGCCGCGACGTCGTGGCGGCGCTGGACGGCGCCACGATGGGGCCCACCTTCCGGGCCGGCGTGCTGCGCGCCCGGGCGTTGGAGCGCATGGAGGCCCTGGAGCGCGAGCACGGCGTGGAGGCGGTGGCGTACGAGATGCTCGGGCCGCCCCGGCTCTCCAAGCTCCTGTTCGAGGCCGCGCTGCTGCGGCGCATGTACCGTACGCTGGAGGAGGTGGCCGGCCTGGACCCGGACGACACGGCGGCGCGGGCCCGGGCCTTGGTGGAGGAGGACGAGGATCTGCGCCAGCGCGTGCTCTCCGTGGGGCTGCCCATCCTGCTCCCCGATGGAGAGCGCGTGCTGCGGGGGGCCGACGTGCGCGTCCCGCCGGAGCCGGGCCGCCCTCTCACCGCCGCGCGGGTGGTGGACAACGGCTGGGTGGACCTGCGGCCCTCGAGCTGGGCGGTCTGGCGCTCGAGCCGCCAGGCGAGATAGGCGCGCAGGCCCTCGCGGCCGTGCTGGTCCTCGAGGAACTGCAGCAGCTCGTCGGCGATGGCCGCGGTCCGCTGGGGGAACAGCCGCAGGGCCCGGTCGGTGAGGCGGTGGTGCCGCGCCGGCCGGCCGGGACCGTCGGCGACGTCGCGGGTGGCGACCAGGTCGTCGTCGACGAGCAGCCTGGAGGCCGCCGCCGGGGCCGACACGGCAGCCGGGAAGGTGCCGACCACGTCCTCGAGCCGGCCGAGCGGGAGCACCTCATCGACCTCGCGCAGGTCGGCCCGGGTCTCGGGCCGAGCCACCACCGTGATGACCGGGGGGGCGGGCAGCGCCTGCAACGACCTCCATACCACCCGCGCCATGGCTCCGGAGCCGATCACCGCCACCCGCTCGCCGGCACCGACGACCTGGGCCGCCATTGCGGCCATCGTGGCGTGGGGCGAGAGATCCAGCTCATCCC
>JAHWKH010000089.1 GCA_019347995.1 Gemmatimonadota bacterium
AGGCCGAGTCCCACCCCCGCGCCGAGCACGAAGACCACCACGTACACGAGCGCGAGCGGGTCGAAGCCCAGGGCCGATCGCAGGGCCTCGATGGTGGGGCCGTAGATCCCCAGCACCTCGAGAAGGAACGCCCCGCTCACGCCGGGCAGGATCATCGCGCAGATCGCGACGCTGGCCGACGCGAACACCCGCAGCAGGCCCGGCTGCGTCTCGGCCGCGAGCAGCGGGAGCCCGACCACCCAGAAGGCGGCGATGGCACCCGCCAGCGCCATGAGCAGGAGCTGCCACGTCATCCTGCCGATCCTCATCCACGGCACCGCGATGGAGGCGGCCACCAGGCCGAAGAAGAGGCCGCGCATCTGGTGGGGGTACGTCTCCAGGAGGTGGGGCATGAAGAAGGACGCCACGACGATCGCGGTGACGATGCCCGCCAGAAGTGGGATCACCAGCGCCCATTCCACCTCGCGCGCATGCTCCCGCGCCCGACCACCCTGTCCGCGGATCAGGGCGAGGATCAGAGAGAACCCGCTGCTCAACGAGTCGATCAGCCGGGTGTAGATCCCGACGATCAGCGCCATGGTGCCGCCGCTGACGCCGGGGATGATGTCCGCCGCCCCCATGAGGAGTCCCTGGGCGTAGTGGAGCAGCGTCGCCCTTCGACGTTCGCCGCTACTCACGCGTCGCCCGGCTCGCTGGCCCATCCGAAGCGGCCCAGCAGCGGGACGAAGCTCGCACCCTCCCCCAGGACCTCCTCGCGGACCTCCCCGTCCTCGCGGCGTACCAGCAGGAGGCTCTGCTCGTCCCGGCTCCCCACGGGGATGAGCATGCGTCCGGGGTCGGCGAGCTGCTCCACCAGCGCCTCGGGCACGGAAGGCGAGGCCGCCGAGACCACGATGACCGGGTAGGGCGCGTACTTCCGCCAACCGATGGTGCCGTCGCCCACCAGCAGCGCCACGTTGTTCAGCTTGAGGGCGTCCAGGGCGGCGCGCGCCCGCTGCGACAGCTCGCGCACCCGCTCCACCGAGTAGACCCGGTCGGCCAGGAGCGCCAGCAGCGCAGTGAGATAGCCGCTCCCCGTGCCGATCTCCAGGACGTGCTCGTCCTCGCGGGGCCGCAGCACGGCCAGGTAGAGGGCCTGGAGCGACGGCTGGGACGCGGTCTGCCCGTAGCCGATGGGCACGGGGGCGTCGTCGTAGGCCCGGTTCCACACGCCCTCGGGGACGAAGAGGTGCCGCGGCACCTGGTCCAGGAGTCGGAGGATCTCCAGGTCCTGGACACCCCGGGCCCTCACCTGCTCGATCAGCTTGCGGCGATAGCCCACGAAGCGCGGGTCGTCGGGGGCGCCGGGACCGCTCACAGGTCCAGGTTCCATCCCCGCACCTCCTCCATGAGCGGGTAGTTCGTCAGGTCGAGGTGGAGGGGCGTCACCGAGATGTAGCCCTCCTCCACGGCGCGGAAGTCCGAATCGGGCGGCCCGCTCCACTCACTCGACCCGCCGCCGATCCAGAAATACTCGCGGCCGGACGGGTCGTTGGCCCGCGTGATGGAGTCGCTGTAGCGGCGCCGGCCCAGCGAGGTGACGCGCACCCCCTTCACGTCGGCGGGAGCGACCGGCGGGAGGTTGACGCTGAAGAGCGTGTTCTGCGGAAAGCCCTCGCGCTCCAGCAGGGAGACCAGGAGCGAGCGCACGTGCCCCTCCCACGCCTCCAGCTCGTCGAACATGTCGCCGGTGTAGGAGAGGGCTACGGCGGGGATTCCCAGCACGGTGGCCTCCATGGCGGCGGACACGGTGCCCGAGTAGAGCACGTCCTCGCCCATGTTGGGCCCGTGGTTGATGCCGCTCAGCACCACGTCGGGCCGAAGCTCCAGGAGCTCGCTCACCGCCACGAGGACGCAGTCGGTGGGCGTCCCGTCCACGACGAAGGCCCCGTCGGGAGCGCGCCGCGCCCGCAGGGGGTTGTGCAGCGTGAGGGAATGGCTCGTGGCGCTCTGCTCCCGGTCAGGCGCCACGACCGTGACCTCGCCCAGCGCCCGAGCCGCCGAGGCCAGCACCCCGATGCCCGTGGCGAGATATCCGTCGTCGTTCGTGACCAGCACCCTCATGTCGTCCCCTTCCCCTGTTCCCCCTGCGCCTCCCGCGGCGGCGCCAGCACCTCGAGGAGCGCCTGCAGCTCCTCCTTCATCCCCGACAGCACCTCCGGCTCCAGCACCACGTGGCGCTCCTCCTCCAGCTCCCCCTCGGAGCGCATCTCCTGGAGCCTCTGACGCGCGCCCTCGATGGTGTACTTCTCCTCGTACAGCAGGTGCTTCACCAGGAGGATCAGCTCGATGTCCTTGGCCCGGAAGACGCGGTTGCCCGCACTGTTCTTCCCCGGGTGCAGGACGTCGAACTGGGTCTCCCAGTAGCGCAGCACGTGGGGCTTGAGGCCGGTGAGGTCGCACACCTCTCCGATGGCGTAGTACTCCTTCTTCGCGATGCGCTCGTCGCTCACCGCCAGCGCTCCGGCTTGGGCTCGCGCGTCATGAGCTCCTCGACCGCGTGGCGGGGGTCCTTGCCCCGGGCGAGAACGGCGTGGATCTCGGAGGCGATGGGCATCTCGACCCCGTGGCGCTCGGCCAGCGCCACCACGGCCTCCGCGGTCTTCACGCCCTCGGCCACCGCCGACATGGGCCCGAGGATCTCCTCCAGCGTCTCCCCCTGCCCCAGGCGGTAGCCCACGGTGCGGTTGCGGGACAGCTCGCCGGTGCAGGTCAGGACCAGGTCGCCCATGCCGGCCAGGCCCGCGAACGTCTCGGCCTGGGCCCCCATGGCCACGCCCAGCCGGGACATCTCGGCCAGGCCACGGGTGATGACCGCCGCGCGGGTGTTGTGGCCGAACCCGAGACCGGCCGTGACCCCCGCGGCGATGGCGATGACGTTCTTGAGGGCGCCTCCGAGCTCCACGCCCACGACATCGCGGTTCGTGTAGACGCGGAAGATGGCGGTCTGGAAGAGCTCCTGCACGCTGCGCGCCGCCTCCTCGCTGGCGCTGGCCGCCACGACGGCGGTGGGCTCTCCCGCGGCGACCTCCACGGCGAAGCTGGGGCCCGAGAGCACCGTGAAGCCCTCCATCTGGGCGTCGGAAAGGACGTCGCCCAGCACCTCGTCCATGCGCCGTAGCGTCGAGGTCTCGATGCCCTTGGAGGCGCTCACGACGATGGCGTCGTCCGGGAGATGGGGCGCGGCGCCGGTCATCACGCGCCCCACGAACTGGGAGGGGCTCACCGAGACCACGAAGGCCGCGCCCTCCAGCGCCTCCTCCATGGAGGCGGTGGCCCGCAGCGACTCGGGCAGCGGCGCTCCCGGCAGGAACGACTCGTTCACGTGGCGTTCGTTGACCTGCTCCACGACTTCCGCCTCGAAGGCCCACAGGCGGACCCTGTGGCCCTGTCCGGCCAGGACGGCGGCCAGGGCGGTGCCCCAGCTTCCGGCGCCCACGACCGCGGTGCGCGTCTCTGTCATCGGGATGTCTCCGGGTTCGAAGGGGTGCCGTCCGCGCCCCGGGTCGCCTCGTCCGGGGGGTCGGGGGGCGCGTCCGTCTCGAGGGGAGGGACCACGTGGCGGCCGAGGCTGCGACCGAAGCGGTGCTCTTCGCCCCGGACCAGCCGCCGGACGTTGCCCCGGTGCGCCCACAGCACGAACGCCGCCAGGCCCACCGTGAACGCGAGGAGCGCGTCGCCTCCCCGATGCGGGGTGAAGAGGAGGGCGATCGGAATGGTGAGGGCGGCGAGGATCGAGGCCGGCGATACGATGCGCGTGGTCAGCGCCGTCGCCATCCACACGACGAAGCCCGCCAGCACGGCGAGGGGCGCCAGGCCGAGGAACACGCCGGCGCTGGTGGCCACGCCCTTCCCGCCCCGGAAGCGCACCCACACGCTGAACACGTGTCCCAGGATGGCCGCGCCCCCGTATGCCAGCGCCCATCCCCACGGCGCTCCGTCCAGCCGGGAGAAGAGCCACACCGGAAGCCAGCCCTTGCCCACGTCGACCAGCATCACCGGCAGGGCCGCCTTCCATCCCAGCACCCTCAGGGTGTTGGTGGCGCCCAGGTTCCCGCTCCCCTCGTGGCGCAGGTCCACGCCGTACAGCGAGCGTCCCACCCAGAAGCTGGTGGGGATGGCGCCCAGGAGGTACGCCAGGACCAGGAGGAGGAGAGGATTCACCGACCCTCCGGGTCGTTCGAGGCGCGGATACGGATGCGGACGGGGGTTCCCATGAAGCCCCAGCGCTCGCGGAACCCGTTGTGGATGTAGCGAATGTAGTGCTCCGGCACGTCGCCGGGCATGTTGGAGAACGCCACGAACATCGGCGGCTCGGTCGTCACCTGGGTGGCGTAGCGCAGCTTCACCTGCCGGCCACGAGCGTGGGGCGGAGGCTGCCGCTGCACCAGCGCCTGGAGCACGTCGTTCACCTCCGGCGTCGGGATGCGGCGGGCCCTCTGCTCCTGCACCTCCAGGACGAGGTCGAGCGTCCTGCGCACGCGCTGTCCCGAAAGCGCCGAAGCGAACAGGACCGGCACCCACTTGAGGAACGGCACCTTCTCACGGATGTGCCGTTCGAAGGCCGGCGCCGTCTTGTCGTCCTTCTCCACCAGGTCCCATTTGTTGACCACCAGGATCACGCCGCAACCCGCCTCCCACGCCATCTCCGCCACCTTGACGTCCTGGCCGTGCAAGGGCTCGGTGGCGTCCACCAGCACCAGCGCGACGTCCGCGTCCTGCACGACCCGCGCCGTCCTGAGGGAGCTGTAATACTCGATGGGCTCCTGGATGCGCGCGTGGCGGCGCAGGCCGGCCGTGTCCACGAAGACCAGCGTGCGGCCGTGATAGGCCATGGGCGTGTCGACGGGGTCGCGCGTCGTGCCGGCCACCTCGCTCACGACGACGCGCTCCTCGCCGAACAGGCGGTTCACGAAGCTCGACTTCCCGACGTTGGGCTTGCCGATGACCGCGACGCGGACCTCCTCGGGCGGCTGGGGCTCCTGGTCGGCGGGTGGGAGCGCGTCCACCACGGCGTCGAGGAGGTCCCCCGTCCCCTTCCCCGAGATGGCGCTCACCGGATGGGGCTCGCCCATGCCCATCGACCAGAAGTCGAGATACGACGTGTCCCTTGGGAGGTTGTCGACCTTGTTGGCCACCATGAGGACCGGCCGGTCGGTCTTGCGCAGCACCTCGGCCAGCTTCTCGTCCAGCGGATGCACGCCGTCCTTGGAATCCACCACCAGGAGGATCACGTGGGCCTCGGCCACGGCGGCCATGGCCTGGGCGCGCACGGCGCGGTCGAGGGGCTCGTCGCTCCCCTCGATGATCCCGCCGGTGTCGACGATGAAGAAGTGGCGGCCCGACCAGTCGGCGCGGGCGAAGTTGCGGTCGCGGGTCACGCCCGGCTGGTCGTCCACGATGGCCAGCCGACGTCCGATGATCCGGTTGAAGAACGTCGACTTGCCGACGTTGGGGCGGCCGACCACCGCCACCACCGGGAGGTGGGCCGCGCTCACAGCCCGCGCAGCGCCGCCGTGACCTCGTGCCCCGCCACCACCCGGGCCGGCGCCAGCGCGGCCTCGAGCTCCGTGAAGGGAAGGCTGTCGATGAAGAGCCCCTCGCCGTTCAACGCCTCGCCGGGGAGGAGGACCAGGTCGCCGTCACGCCCGCCGTCCAGGGTCGTCAGGATGTCGGCGCCCGCCAGCAGGCCCGCCACCGTGACGCTCTCCCCGTAGAAGCGGTTCTCCACCTCCACGATCTCCACGTCGGCGCCGGTGGCCGCGGCGAGGCGGGGGGCCCGCTCGCGCAGGAAGGGCGCCATGGAGCCGGCGGTGACGACGCGCACGCGGCGGCCGTCGAGGCGCGGGACCCGGTCGAGCCCCGCGTCGAAGTCGTCCAGGAAGCGGCGCACCGCGCCCACGCCGTTCTCCACCAGGTCGAAGTCGTCGTAGTACGCCTCGTCGGGGAGCGGGAGCCCCGCGGCCAGGAACATCTCGTCGGCCGCGTAGCACCAGCCGGTGCCGCGCTCGGCGGCGGCGCGTTCTCGCGCCCGCTCCACCTGCCCGACGGCCCGGGCCGCTTCGCCGGCTTCCAGGGGCCGCACCGGCCTGCCGAGGTTGTAGCGCGTGAGCCCCACCGGCACCACCGACAGGCTGCGCACGGCGGGACCCAGCGCCCACAGGTCGTCGATGGTGCGGTCGAGGTGCGCGCCGTCGTTCCACTCGGGGCACAGCACGACCTGGGTGTGCACCTCGAGCCCGTTGTCGGCGAAGTCGCGCAGATGCTCCAGGATGAGGCCCGCCCTCTCGTTCTTGAGCAGGCGGATGCGCACCTCGGGCTCGGTGGCGTGGACGCTCACGTACAGCGGCGAGAGCCGCTGGTCGATGAGCCGCTGGATGCCCTTCGGGCCCAGGTTGGTGAGCGTGACGTAGCTCCCGTAGGTGAACGAGAGCCGGAAGTCGTCGTCGCGCAGCCAGAGGCTGTCGCGCACGCCCGGAGGATTGCCGTCGATGAAGCAGAAGACGCACTCGTTGGCGCACTCCCGCACCTTGTCCGGCGCCGGCACGATGCCCATGGGCTCGGCCGGGTCGCGGGCGATCTCGTAGACCACCGCCTCCCCCGAGGGGGTGACGGCCTCGAGCTCCAGCTCGCCGTCGGCCAGCAGGAAGGCGAGGTCGATGCCGTCCCTCACCTTCTCGCCGTTGATCCGGATGATCCGGCTGCCGATCTCGAGCTCGAGGGCGTCGGCGACGCTGCCGGTCTCGATTCCCGCGATGCGTACCACGATTCTCCCGCGTCCTCAGGGGCTCCGCTCGACCCGCCGCGCGGCGGATCGAGAGCCTGAAAAGATAACCACGTGAGGCATCCGGGCGAAGGTCGCTCGGGGGATACATGCCTCGCTCGCCGGAGCGCTCAGGCCAGGTGCTCCAGGAGCAGGGCGTGAAGGGCGTCGGGGTTGTCTGCGTTGACCCAGTGTCCCCCCGACACGCGGTGGAGGTGGACCCGCCCCTCGCGCCGTCCCGCCTGCTCGACCCGCTCACAGGCCGCCTCGTCCAGCACGGACGAGTCCTCCGCCTTCACCACGTGCACGCTCACGCCTTCGGGCGGCGCCTCGAGCACGTCCCAGGCATCCTCGGCGAAGAAGCTCCGGAGGAGCGCCTCCATGTCGTCGGCGTCGATGCGCCAGCGGTAGACGCCCCCTTCCTCCTCCACGTTCGTGGCCATCCAGCGGGCCAGGGGCAGCGGGAGGCCCTCGCCGCGGAGCGCGTCGACGGCGCCGTCGCGGGCATCGAAGGGGCCCGGGTTGCGGCGGAGGATGGCCAGCATGTCCCAGGCGCTTCCCTCCGGCTCCCGGGTCCCGGGAGTGGAGTCCACCACCCACGCCTGACGGAGCCCCGGGATCCCGACCCGCGTGGCCACGAGCGCCACCTTGCCTCCGAACGAGTGGCCCAGGATCGCGTGGGTCTCCACGTCGGACGCGCGAATCGCCTCGACCACGTCGTCGGCGGCGGCGGCCACGGTATGGGGTGGAGAGAAGCCCCGGGACGCCCCGTGCTGCCGCAGGTCCACCAGCAGGGCGCCCCACGCGGGCCGCTCCCGCACGAAGCGGCGGGCCACGCTCCCCCAGTTCCTGCCGGCGCCGTAGATGCCGTGGAGGACGACCAGCCATCGCTCCGGAGGGGTGTCCGGTGCGGTGACCCGGTCGAGGTGGAGGCGCGGTCGGTCGTTCATGGCCATCCTTTGGCGAGCGTCGCGTGTCCAAGGCATGGAGGGGCGAGCCCGGAACCGGGAATGCCCGCGTCGCGTACCCCCCGCAGGCGCCGGGGCTCCGGCAGATTCCTCGTGGTGTGGCGCGGAAGTCCCGTTCAGCACCGAGGGGGCCGATGCGCCGCTCCAGCTAGGCGCGACGACGAGTCGTAGCAGAGCTACGGCGAGGAGGAGCAACGACGCGGGGGTGGTTGCAGCGGCTCCCGCAAGCCCCGGGCCGTTGGCGCCACACCCCGAACACGGCGGGCGGCCAGGGCCCCTCGCGCCACCGCTCCGCGACCCCCCCCCGGCCTC
>JAHWKH010000008.1 GCA_019347995.1 Gemmatimonadota bacterium
CCGAGAGCTTCGAGCTTCGTCCTCACGTAGCCGGGCAGGTCGAAGAGATGGTGGCCGCTGCGGGGCGAGCCGGCGAAGAAGCGCCCGTTGTCCGGGTTTTCGGCAGTGAACCTGTCGAAGTACTCGGGACCGACTTCGTAGTTAGCCCGGCCGATGGTGGGGCCGATGGCAGCGCACAGGTCCTGCGCCAGCACACCTTGGCTCTCGAAGGCGCCAAGCGCGGCCTCGATGACGCCGCCGACAGCGCCCTTCCAGCCGGCGTGGGCCACGCCCACCGCACGGCCCTCGCGGTCGGCGAACAGGAACTCGGCCAGGGCCCGGGCCAGCTCGGTCTTACCCACGCCCGTGGGGCCGGAGAAGATGAACGAGCCGATGGGCCGGTGGGGGTCCTTGAGGCCCGCGCGGCTGCGCCGGATGGCGCGGCTGATGGCCTGGATGGCGTCGTGCTGCCCCACCACCCGCTTGTGCAGCTCGTCCTCCATGTGGACGAGGCGATCGGTCTCGGCGGCCGCGATGCGCGTCACCGGGATGCCCGTCCAGCGGCTCACGATGAAGGCCACGTCCTCGATGCCGATCTCCGGGCGGTGGCGCTTGCGCTCCTCCTCCCAGGCCTCCTGCTTCTCCTTGATGCGCTGCAGGACCTCACGCTCCTCGTCGCGCAGCTCGGCGGCCTTCTCGAAATCCTGATCGCGGATCGCCTCTTCCTTCTTCTCGTTGATCCCGGCGAGCTCGTCCTTGAGCTCCTCCACCTCCGGCGGCGGGACCTGGCTGGCGATGCGCGCCCGGGCGCCGGCCTCGTCGATGACGTCGATGGCCTTGTCGGGCAGGAAGCGGTCGGTGATGTAGCGGTCCGACAGCTTCGACGCCTGCTCCAGCGACTCGTCGGGGATCACCACCCGGTGGTGGTCCTCGTAGTGCGTGCGCAGGCCCTTCAGGATCTCGACCGTCTCCTCGGGGGAGGGCGGGTCGACGATGACGGGCTGGAAGCGGCGCTCCAGGGCGCCGTCCTTCTCGATGTACTTGCGGTACTCGTTGAGCGTCGAGGCGCCGATGCACTGGAGCTCGCCGCGGGCCAGGGCCGGCTTGAGCATGTTGGAGGCGTCGATGGCCCCCTCGGCCGCGCCCGCCCCCACGAGGGTGTGGAGCTCGTCGATGAAGAGGATCACCGTCTGGTTCTGCTGGATCTCGTTCATCACAGCCTTGAGGCGCTCCTCGAACTCGCCGCGGTACTTGGTGCCCGCGATGACGGCGGCCATGTCGAGGGCCAGCACCCGGTGGTCCTTGAGCGCCTCGGTCACCTCGCCCTTGGAAATGAGCTGGGCCAGACCTTCCACGATGGCGGTCTTGCCCACGCCCGGCTCTCCGATGAGGACGGGGTTGTTCTTCTTGCGACGGCACAGGATCTCGATGACCCGCTCGATCTCGCCGCCGCGGCCGATGGTGGGGTCCAGCTTGCTCTGGCGCGCGAGCTCGGTGAGGTCGCGGCAGAAGTGGTCCAGGGCGGGCGTCTTGGACTTCTTCTCGCCCTTCCCGCCCCCGGGCGAGGGCGGGCCGCCGCCGATGCCGGCCGGCTCGGAGGGGTTCACGTCCGAGCCCAGCACCTTGAGGGTCTCGGCCCGGGCCTCCTCCAGGCTCACGCCCAGGGAGTTGAGCACCTGGGCCGCGATGCCCTTCTCCTCGCGCAGGAGGCCCAGGAGCAGGTGCTCCGTGCCCACGTACGAGTGGTTGAAGTCGCGGGCCTCGGCCATGGCGAACTCCAGGACCTTCTTGGCGCGCGACGTATAGGGGAGCTCGCCCAGGGCGATGGTCGCCTTGCCCTTGCGCACCGACTCCTCCACCCGCTCGTGGATCTGGTCCAGGTCCACGCTCAGGTTCGTGAGCACGGCCGCAGCCACCCCCTCACCTTCCCGGATCAGTCCCAGGAGGATGTGCTCGGTGCCCACGTAGTCGTGCTGGAGGCGAATCGCCTCTTCCCTGGCCATGGCCAGGACCTTCCGCACCCGGTCCGTAAAGTTGTAGTTCATGTCCGTCGATCCACGCGGGTCCCGATGGAGGGGGTCATTCGGAACGGTCCTCAGTGGAGCCGTTCTCCGGGGATTCCCCGGAGGTCACGTCTCCTTCGGTCGCAAGGACGCGTCGCACGTAAGCCGCGCGGTGCGCGTCGTTCTCTGGAGGAGGGAGGTCTCGACCCGCCGCCTGCTCGAGGTGGGCCGGCTGGGTGAAGATCATGAGTTTGTTGAGTGTGTATACACGGAGATCCGGGAGTAGTTTCAGGCTCACCCCCAGGCGCACGCCGCTCAACAGGTTCATGAGCTCCTCGAAGGATAGCGAACGCGCGTAGCGCAACAATCCGTAGGCGCGCCAGATCTTGTCCTCGGTCACCGAACGGGCGTCGCGCAGAAGCACCTGCCGGGCGTGGGTCTCGTACTGGATGACCTGGCGAATGATGCGGTCCAGGTGGTCCACCAGGTCCTCCTCGGTCTTGCCGAGGGTGGTCTGGTTCGAGACCTGGAAGAAGTTGCCCACCACCTCCGAGCCCTCCCCGTAGAGGCCACGGAACGTGAGCCCCACCTGGGTCAGCCCCTGGAGGACCTTGCCGATCTCCTTGGTGAGCACGAGTCCCGGCAGGTGCACGAGGACCGAGGCGCGCAGCCCCGTTCCCACGTTCGTGGGGCAGCTGGTGAGAAAGCCGAACTCGTGATGATAGGCGTACGACAGCTGCTGACCCAGGTCCTCGTCCAGCCGGTCGACCAGGCTCCATGCCTCCCTCAGGCGGAGCCCGGAGACCAGGCTCTGCAGCCGGAGGTGATCCTCCTCGTTGACCATCACCGAGAGCGGCCGCTTGGAGGAGAGCACCACGGCGGTGCCCCGGGCCGGCGGCGTCCCGTTCTCGCCCAGCAGGTCACGGGAGACCAGGCGCCGCTCCAGGAGGATCCTGCGCTGTCGGGTTTCCAACGAGGGCAGGTGGACCAGCGTGGAGCGGCCCAGGAGATCCACCTTCGAGCGGATGCCTTCCACGCGGCCCAGCACCGCCTCGCGGTCGTTGACCCGCGCCCGCGGTCCGAAGGCGTAGCCCTGGAGGTTGCGGGCGAGGCGAACACGCGTCGACAGCACGATGTCGGCGTGATCTCCGCTGGCGTCGAGCCAGCCGAGGCCGTGGTCGGGCACCGCCGTCAGGTCGGTCAGGTCGTCCATCTCCGCTCGGCGTCAGCCGTTGTGGCTGGGCTCCAGGGTCCTGATCTGGTCGCGGAGCTCCGCAGCCCGTTCGAAGTCCTCGCTGTCCACGGCGCGCTGGAGCTTGCGCCTGAGGCCTTCCAGGCGCTTCTCGCGCTCGGTGGCCGTGGGGTCTGGCGGCAGGTACACCTTGCCCACGTGCTGCGTGCCGCCGTGGATGCGACGCAGGAGATTCCTGAGGTGCGCCTCGAAGGTGGCGTAGCAGTGGGGGCAGCCCAGGCGCCCCGTGTCGCGGAACGAGGCGAAGGTGAGTCCGCAGAAGCCGCAGGCCGCTTCCGCCGAGGACGAAGGGATGCTGTCGGACTCCCCCATCTGCGCCAGGAAGTCGGTGAGGGGGAAGTTCGCCGACCCCTCCGCCGTCTCCAGACCCTTGGCCGACGCGCACGCCTCACAGAGATGAGACGTGGTCATCTCGTTGTTCACGATCTGGGTCAGGTGGATCACGGCGTCGCCGGATCCGCAGTTGTCACAGGACATCGTCTCTTCTCCCGGGGTGCGCCTCGCGGGAGCCGCGCCCCTGGCGCATCGTCCGGTGGGGCCGGCCGCCTAGGCCGGCACCGCCGGCTGGAGGATTCCGTCTTCGAGCAGGAGGACACGGTCGGCCCGCTCTGCGAGCCGTCGGTTGTGGGTCACGAGCACCATGGCGAGCTCCCTTCCCTCCCGGAGCCGGAAGAGCAGGTCGTGGAGACGTTCGCTGGTGTGGTGGTCGAGGTTTCCGGAGGGCTCGTCGGCCAGCAGCACCAGCGGCCGATTGGCCAGCGCGCGGGCCACCGCCACCCGCTGCTGCTCTCCCCCCGAAAGCTGGCGGGGCTTGTGCTCCAGGCGAGCCGACAGACCCACGGCGTCCAGGAGCTCGCGCGCCCGTGCTCCGGCCTCGTCCCGGGGGAGTCCCGCGATGAGACAGGGCATCATGACGTTCTCCAGGGCTGTGAACTCGCGCAGGAGATGATGGAACTGGAAGACGAACCCGATGTGACGGTTCCGCACCTCCGCCACCTCCTCCTCGCCCAGGCCCGAGACCACCCGGCCTCCCACGAGCACCTCGCCGGAGGAGGGACGATCGAGGGCACCCAGAAGCTGGAGGAAGGTGGACTTGCCGGCGCCGCTGGCGCCGATGACCGCGACGGCCTCCCCCGGGGCCACGAGCAGGTCTACCCCCCGCAGGATCCGGAGTTCACTGCCGTCTCCCCCCACGAACGTCTTGCCGACGCCGCGTGCCTCCAGCGGCGGCGAGCTCCCCTCCTCACTCATGGCGGATGGCGTCCACGGGCTCGAGTCGCGCCGCCTGGAGCGACGGGTAGATGGTGGCTGCGAAGGCCACGAGGACGCTCGCGGCCACGATGAGGAGCACGTCGCCCCCCTGCACCGAGACCGGAAGCCGATCCACGAAGTAGACGTCGGGCGGGATGCGGATGATCTCGTATCGGTCCAGGATCCAGCACAGCGCCAGGCCCATGACCGTGCCCATGAGCGTGCCGATGACGCCGATCCACACGCCCTGGAGGATGAAGATCCGCAGGATCCCCTGCCGGGTCATGCCCATCGCCTTCAGGATGCCGATCTCGCGCGTGCGCTCGGCCACCACCATCACCAGCGTGCTGATGATGTTGAACGCCGCCACCAGGATGATCAGGTAGAGGATGAGCCCCATGGCCAGCTTCTCCAGCTTGAGCGCGCTGAAGAGGGCCCGGTTGGTGGTGATCCAGCTCTCGACGTAGTAGGGGAATCCGAGACGCTCCTGGAGGTCCGCGGCCACGTCCGGGGCGATCTCGGGATCGGCCGTGCGCACGCCGATGCCGGACGCCACGCCCTCCTCGAGACCGAGGAGCTCCTGCGCCGTCTCCAGGGAGGTGTAGACGTTGCGGGTGTCGTAGTCGTACATGCCCGTCGTGAACGTGCCCGTCACCTCGAACTGGCGCAGGGTGGGCATGAGCCCGCCGAAGACGTCGGTGGCCAGGTTCTCGAAGGAAGCCACCACGATCGTGTCGCCCCGGAAGAGCTGCATGCGGTCGGCGAACCCGCTCCCCAGGAGGAGCGGCGGGAGACCGGTCCCGGTGGGCTCCAGATCCAGCTCCCCCGAGAGGATCTGCCGCTCCATGTCGGTGGGGGGCACGCGCGTCGTGTCCAGGGAGATGCCGTACATGTCGGCCGACTGCGAATAGTCGCCTCGGATGATCGTGACCTGCGAGAGGATGAACGGCGCGGCGGCCGTGACCTCGGGGACGGTGAGGACGCTGTCCAGGATGCGGGGATAGTCGCGCATCCTGAGCGCGTTCCCCTGCTCCAGCACGATCACGTGGGCGGTGGAGCCCAGGATCTTCGCGCGCAGGTCCTCCTGCATCCCGTTCATCACGCCGATGACCACGATGAGGGCCGTCACGCCCACCGTGACGCCGCCCAGCGCGATCCATGTGATGAGGGAGAGGAGCCTGCCGCCGCGGGACGCCAGGTATCTCTGCGCGATGTACCAATCCAGACCCTTCATGGCGCGTGGCTACCCCTCGAGTCGGGCGAGCGGTCCGCCGTCAGGAGGAGGATCCCTCCTCCTCGCGCAGAACCGGGAACAGGATCACGTCGCGGATGGATGTCTGGCCGGTCAGCAGCATGACGAGGCGGTCCACGCCCACGCCGACGCCCCCCGTGGGAGGCATGCCGTACTCCATGGCACGCAGGTAGTCCTCGTCCAGGGACTGGGCCTCGTCGTCGCCGGCCTCGCGCAGGGCCATCTGGGCCTCGAAGCGCGCTCGCTGGTCGAGGGGATCGTTGAGCTCGCTGAAGGCGTTGGCGAGTTCCGCGTGGGCGGCGAAGAGCTCGAAGCGCTCCACCAGCCCCGGCCGCTCCCGGTGTGGCTTCGCCAGCGGCGAGAGCTCCACCGGGTGATCGAGGACGAAGGTGGGCTGGAGGAGGTCGGGCTCCACCAGCGCCCCGAACAGCTTGTCCAGGAGCTTGCCCCGTCCGGCGCCGGCCAGGTCGGGCAGGTGCAGCTTCTTCGCCCTCGCCTCCAGGGCGGCGTCGGACAGGGCCATGGCATCCTCCCCCAGCGCGTCCGAGAGGGCGTCCATGAAGGAGACGCGCGCGAAGGGGGGATCGAACCGCAGCTCCTCGCCCGCGAACGCGACGCTGCGCCCGCCCGTGGCGGCTTCCACCACGTGCACCACGAGGCGCTCCACCAGGTCCATCATGTCGTTGTAGTCGGCGAAGGCCTGGTAGAACTCCAGCATCGTGAACTCGGGGTTGTGGAAGCGGTCGATCCCCTCGTTGCGGAAGTCCTTGGCGATCTCGTAGACCTTTTCGAAGCCGCCCACGATGAGGCGCTTCAGGTACAGCTCGTCGGCGATGCGCAGATACATGGTGCGGTCCAGCGCGTTGTGCTCCGTGACGAACGGGCGCGCCGTGGCGCCCCCGTAGAGCGGCTGGAGGGCCGGCGTCTCCACCTCGAGGAAGCCTTCGCCGTCCATGAAGCGTCGCAGCTCGGTGACGATGCGGCTGCGGGTGCGAAACACCTCGCGCACCTCGGGATGGACGGCGAGGTCGGCGTAGCGCTGCCGGTACCGGGACTCGGTGTCGGTGAAGCCCGAGTGGTGCACCCGCTCGCCGGTCTCGGCGTCCACCTCGGTCTTGCCCAGGGGAAGCGGCCGCAGCGACTTGGACAGGAGCGTCCAGGCGCCGACCCGCACGGTCACCTCGCCGGTGCGGGTGCGGAAGAGCGGCCCCTCCAGGCCGATCCAGTCGCCCAGGTCCAGGAGGTCCAGGTCGCCGAAGCGCTCCTCGCCGAGCTCGTCCTTGCGGAAATAGGCCTGGAGGCGGCCCGAGCCGTCCTCCACGTGGGCGAAGGCGCTCTTCCCGTGCCCCCGCCAGGCCACCACGCGCCCGGCCACGCGAACCCGGTTGTTCCCCTGGCCCTCCGGGTCCAGTTCTCCGGCCTCTTCGGCGTCCTGGTAGGACGCGAGGGCGCCGGCGGCGTCGTGGGAGCGATCGAAGCGGTACTCGAAGGGCCGCAGGCCCCGCTCCAGGATCGCGTCCAGCTTCTCGCGCCGGGCGCGCAGGACCTGGGTCTCGGTATCCGTCATGCCATCGCGCCGGCGCCGAACTGCTTCAGGTACGCCTCGATGAACGGATCCAGCTCCCCGTCCATGACGGCGTGCACGTCGGTGATCTTCAGCTCCGTTCGATGATCGTTGACCATGGTGTAGGGCTGGAAGACGTACGACCGGATCTGGCTGCCCCATCCGATGTCGGTCTTGGTCGCCTCCAGCGCCTCCTTCTGCTTCTCCTGCTCGGCCAGGGCGTGCTCGTACAGCGCCGCCCGCAGCATCTTCATGGCCGTCGCCTTGTTCTTGAACTGGCTTCGCTCCTGCTGGCAGGCGACGACGATGCCGGTGGGCTCGTGCGTGATGCGCACCGCCGAGTCCGTCTTGTTCACGTGCTGCCCCCCCGCGCCCGACGCCCGGTAGGTGTCGATCCTGAGATCGCCCTCGTCGATCTCGATCTCGATGTCGTCCTCGACCATTGGATAGACGAACACGCTCGCGAAGGAGGTATGGCGCCGCGACTGTGCGTCGAAGGGGGAGATGCGCACGAGGCGGTGCACGCCCTTCTCGGCCTTCAGGAAGCCATAGGCGTACTGGCCCTTGATCTCCAGGCTCACGCCCTTGTATCCCGCCTCCTCTCCAGGCTGGAGGTCCAGCACGGTGACGGTGAAGCCGTGGTTCTCGGCCCAGCGCGTGTACATGCGGGTGAGCATCTCCGCCCAGTCCTGGGACTCGGTGCCTCCCGCCCCGGGCTGGAGCGTGAGGATGGCGTCGAGATGATCCTCCTCACCCTGCATCATCGTGCGCAGCTCGAGGGACGCCAGGGACTGCCCCAGCCGCTGGACCTCGATCTTCCAGTCCTCCTCCATCTCGGGATCGGGGTCCTCCCTGAGGAGCTCGCCCAGCTCGTGGAGCTCGGACGCCCTGCCCGAGAGCTCGAGCCACGGCTCCACCCATCCCTTGAGGCGGTTGGACTCCGCGATCACCTCGCGAGCCTGCTCCGGGTGGTCCCAGAAGCCCGGCTGGGCCATCTGGTTCTCCAGCTCCTCGATGCGCTGCTGCCGGTGAGCGACGTCAAAGGAACCCCCGGAGGTCCGAGACTCGCTTCTCCAGGTCGGTGATCCTCTGGAGCATGTCGGTGTTCATCGCTCTCCTCTACGGAAAGAGGGCCGTCCGGCGGACGGCCCTCATGGCACGCCTCGAAGCGGGGCTCCCCGGTGCGGGGACGGGCTCCGACTCGGCCCGAATATACCCCGGCCGCGGGGGGCCGTTCAACCGATGTGCCGGCCGGGGACCCGGCTTCTAGAAGACCTGCTGCCCCCGGGCCAGGATCTGGTTGAGCGCGTCGTTGAAGAACGTGGTGCTCTCGGCCACCTCGCTGCCCACCTGGTCCACGTATTCGTCCCAGGATTTCTTGATCTCGTCCTCGAAGTCCTCCTTGAGCGTGCCCTGCCTCAGCGCGCGCTGGTGCCGCTCCGAGTTGTAGGTGACCATGTCGGACACCAGGACCCGGGCCAGGCGCGAGGCCTTCTCCTTGGGGTCGCGCTTGCCGAAGGTGAAGCCCTGCGTGGGCGCCGACGGTGTGGGAGGCGACGCCTCGCCCGGCGTGCCGACGGCTGGCGTGGGGGCCTCGGGAGTCAGCGTCGTGCCCGCGCCGCCGGCTTCGGGCGTGCCGGGTGCCGGCGCCTCCCCCGCGGTGGGCCGCGCCGCGCCTCCGGCCAACGTGTCCTGCTGGTTGCGAGTGCCCTCCTCCACCGTGTCCAGGCGCTGCACGTTCAGCCCGGAGGCGTCGACCTCGGGCTCGCGCTCCACCACCCAGTCGTCGACGGCCGCACCGCCGACGGCGTCGGAGCCGAAGGCGGAGTCTTCCTCCGCGGGCCGGTTGGCCCGTCCCGGCGCAGACGTCGATGCGGAGCCGGCCCCGGCCGACGAAGCGTCGACGCGGAGGCCGGCGTCGGATTCCGCGCTCCGGGGTGCGGGCTCGGCCGGCTCGGCCGAGCGCTCGACCCGGAAGATGGCACCGCAGGAGCTGCAGCGGGCGCGCACACCCCCCGGCGGCACCTTGGCGGGATCCACGGGAAAGGATGTCGAGCAGGTCGTGCACTGGACGGTCATCGGCATGGGATCGGCTCCCTCGGCTTCGTTCAATCGGAAGAGGTGGCGGACTCGGAGCGCGTCGCGGATGCGGGAACCACCGGTGTGGCGGTCCCGGCCCAGCCGGGCGCCGGAGTCCCCGGCTCGTCGGGCGCTGCGTGCCGGCGGTCCACGACGTACACCGAGCCCGGAAGCGACTTGGCGTAGGTCTTCATCTCGGCGGCCAGCTCGCTCACCTGCGCGGTGTGGCTGAAGTCCATGAACTGGTTGGTGACGACCCCGATGGAAAGCGTCATGAGCGGGATGCGGTGCACGCTCCCCCGGCGGTCCTTGCCGAGGAAGTAGCCGGCTCTGCGGTCCTCCTCGGTGTACTGGTACGGCGTGAGCTCGTCGAAGAGCGTGACGATCTCGTCGCAGACCGACTCCATGTACTCGACCTCGAGGTTGAAGATGAAGTCGTCGCCCCCGATGTGGCCCACGAAGCCCCCGGGCGCGAGGCCCCGCACCACGTCGCGCAGGATGCGCGAGCAGATCGTGATGACCCGGTCTCCGCTGTTGTAGCCGTAGCGGTCGTTGAACTCCTTGAAATTGTCCAGATCGGCGTAGCAGACCGCGAAGCGCTGTCCACGGGCCATGCGATCCGCCAGGTCCCGCTCGATCTGTACCGTCCCCGGCAGCCTGGTGGACGGATGGACGTTCACGTCCCGGGCGGCGCGGCGGAGCACGAGCTCGAGGCGCAGCAGCTTCTCGCGGTCGGAGTCGTCCTCGGCGATGACCTCGTCCGCCCCGGCGGCCAGGGCGTCGGCGGACATCTCCCGGCCCTCCCCCGGCACCATGATGACCATGGGCACGATGGCGGTGAACGCATCCTTCTTCGTGATGCGACAGAGCTCCAGCACCGCGCCGGCGTCCACCGACGCGTCCAGGATCGTGCACGCGGGAAACGAGCGGTTGATCAGCGCGCTCACGTCGGTGGCGGCGGGCACGTCGATCACGCGCAGACCGCGCTGGTCCGCGAAGCGGGCGATGAGATCCGGAGGTTCGGCACGACCCGGCCCGAAGTAGACGATCGTCGTGACCGACGTCATGTGGCGGACCCCGCAGGGAGGGATGGAATCCAGCGAAAATCGTACTGCGATGGTCCACGGAGTGTCAAACGTGCGGAAGGGGCGACGAGGCGCATCATCCGGGAGGCAGGAGCTCGCGGAGCTGGAAGTCGACGTGGCGCTCCTCCTTGTCCACGCGAGCCACCTGGATCCGGACCCGGTCGCCCAGGCGGAAGCGGCGGCCCTTACGGTCGCCCACCAGCGCGTATTCCTCTTCGCGGAACTCGTAGTAGTCGTCGTTGAGCGTGTTCACGTGGACCAGTCCCTCCACGAACACCTGGTCCAGCAGCACGAAGAAGCCGAAGGACGTCACCCCCGCCACCGTCCCCGTGAACTCGTCTCCCAGGTGGCGCTCCATGTACTCCACCTTCTTGAGCTCCACCGAGTCGCGCTCGGCCGCCGTGGCCACCTGCTCCCGCTCGCTGGAGCGCAGGCCCACGGACTCCAGGTCCTCGGACCAGGACTCGGGCACCGGTTGTCCTTCGACCAGCGCCCTCACCACCACTCGGTGCGTCACCAGGTCGGGGTAGCGGCGGATGGGTGAGGTGAAGTGGGTGTAGTTCTCCGCCGCCAGCCCGAAATGCCCCAGGTTCTTCGGCTGATAGCGGGCCCGCTGCATGGACCTCAGGACCACCGTCGAGATCAGCTTCTCCTCGGGCCGGCCCTGGACGCGCTCCAGCACCTTCTGGAGGTCGCGCGGGCGGATGTCGCGCTTGGGCAGCGTGTGGCCGAGGGAGGCGAGGAACTCGCGCAGCGACTCCAGCTTCTGCAGCGTCGGCGGCTCGTGCACGCGATAGAGGATGGGGAGCTTTCGGGCCTTGCCTTCCATAGCCACGAGCTCGTTGGCGAGGAGCATGAAGTCCTCGATGAGGCGATGGCTCTCCAGGCGAAGGACGCGCTGGATATCCACCGGCTCGCCGCTCTCCCCCAGGATCACTCGCCCCTCGGGCAGGTCGAAGTCGATGGACCCTCGCTCCTCCCGCTTCTTCCGCAGCACCCGGGCGAGGGCATCGAGGCGGCGGATGGCTTCGTCGGTGTCGGGCGCCACGCCGCGCTCACCCTGCAGCACCGCCTCGGCGTCCTCGTAGGCCAGCCGGTGCCGGCTGCGGATGAGCGTGCGCTCGAAGCGGAAGTCCCGGACCCGCGCCTGGTCGTCCAGCCGCGCGAAGAGCGAGACCGCCGCTCGGTCCACGTCCGGCTTGAGGGAGCACACGTCCGAGGAGAGCGCGTGGGGGAGCATGGGAACGGTACGGTCCACCAGGTAGACGCTCGTGCCCCTGTTGATGGCTTCCACGTCGACCAGGCTCCCCTGCTCGACGAAGTAGGAGACGTCGGCGATGTGGATGCCCACCTCCCACAGGCCGTCCTCGTCCTTCACGATGGAGAGCGCGTCGTCGTGGTCCTTGGCGTCCTCCGGGTCGATGGTGAAGACCAGCAGGTCGCGCCGGTCGACCCGATGCGCGTCGGTGGCGGGATCCTTGGCGGCCGCCACCTTCTCGGCCGCCCGCTCCACGTCGTCCGGGAAATGGAGCGGCAGCCCGTGGCCGTAGTGGACCATGAGCACGTCCACCCCCGGATCGGTGAGGGGGCCCAGCACCTCCTGGACGTCGCCCACCGGGTTCAGCTTGCCGTCGCCGTAGGAGATGATGCGCACCAGGACGGCGTCCTTCTCCGACGCGCCATTCTCCTCGCCGTCGGCGATGATGATGTCGCGCGTCATGCTGCGGTCCTGCGGCTTCACGTACCCGAACTTCTGCGAGCGGTGGTAGGTGCCCACGATGGTGGGGTGGGCGCGCTCGAGTACCTTGATGATGCGACCCACCGGGTTGCGGCCGCGGGGCCGCCGTTCGATGCGGGCGACCGCCTGGTCGCCGTCCATGGCCGATCCCAGGTCGGCGGCGGGGATGAACACGTCCTGCTGGTCCGCCTCCTCCACCACGAGGAAGGCATCCCCCGAGCGGATGACCGACAGGCGACCCACCGTCAGGTTGATCTTGTCCGGAACGGCGTAGCGATTCCCCTTCACCCGGTAGAGGGTGCCGGCGCTCTCGAGCCCCTGCAGCATGCCCTTGAAGGCGTCGTAGGCTTCGGTGGGCACCTCCAGCTCGCGCGCCAGATCCTTGGCCTTCAGTGGACCGCGGGAGGAATTCCGTATCGCGTCCACGACCTTGTCCTCGGGAGGGATTCCGCCCCATGAGGCGGCGCCCCCGCCCCTGTCGGAGCGCTTGGATCCGCGGCGCGCCGCGCTCATCGAGCCACCGCCACGGCCCACGTCCAGGCGGTGCCGCCATCCCCGCCCCGGGTCGGCATCAGGCGCGTTTCCGTGCGGGTGCCCGTCCGGCTCGAGATCCACGCGTCCACGCCGCTGAGGACGTGGTTGGCGAGCACCGCTCCGACGGCGTGGGTGGCCCGTCGCAGGGTGTCGTCGCTCTCGTCGATGAGCGTCCGGTAGCGATTCAGGTCTTCCTCCTTGTGGGTCCAGTCCCAGAGGAGCGCGGGTCCGTACGCCCGGTCCTCGTAGTATGCCAGGGCCGAGCCGTAGCCCGGGTCGGAAGGTCCAGCCGCCGGGTCGCCCCGCAGGAAGAGGTCGCGGGCCCGTCCCCAGATCATGCCGTTGTACGTCGAGGCGTCCTGCTCCGGCTGGACTCCTGGGATGCCGGGCGCCGCATCCCAGGCTCCGGATCGGGGCCAGCGGGCGAGCCGCTCGAAGTACGAGAAGTCGGGGTCCAGCCGCGGGCTGCCCGCCATGCCGCGAGCCGTCGTCCAGGCCAGATCCCGGTAGGCGCCCCGGAACTCGCGTCCTTCCGAGCGCCAGTGGAGGTGCAGGCTCCACGCCACGGCCTCGGCCGCAAGGTATGCCCACCCGCGTCGCTGCTCGAGGGTCCACTGGCCCCAGCCCGGCACGACGAAGGAGCGAAGGGCCACGGTCGCGCCGCCGCGCGGGGCGACCTCCTGGGACCCGACGACGCCGGGCAGGAGGATGGCCACCAGGGCGACGGCGACCGCGCGACGGAAGGTGCCCGCGTCCATCGTTGTCAGAACCCGATGCCCAGCGTGATCTGGATCGGCTCGGACTCGCCGGTGAGGGAGGAGGTGGACAGCGACTTGGCGATGGAGAGGTCGAGCCCCTCGTAGTCCACGCCCAGCCCGACGGCCGCCCCGTCCACCTGGAGGGCCGCCCCGAAGACGTAGCCGGCGCGCAGCAGCAGCCGGGCCTGCCCTCCCGCGGCGAACTCGGCTCCCACGTACGTGGCCGGAGACGTCCGGCCGCGCGACACGTCGCGCCAACGGTCCTCCAGCTCCACGGCGAGATCCAGGCGGAAGTCGTCACCGTCCACGACGTGGCCCAGCACCTCGTAGGCCGCCGCCAGGCGGATCCGTACGGGGAGCGGGTCCGCCTGCTCCTCGTTCTGGACCTGCAGGTCGGGCCCGGCGTGGGCGAGCATGGCGCCAATCCGGAGAGGGAGGCCGCCCATGTCGACGAGCTGGAGTCCGCCATCCAGGGCGTAGGTGGTGGCCGTCACGCCGGCGTCGGTGCACTGGCCCCGGCAGGAGTAGCGGGACTGGATCAGCTTGAGATTGAGCCCCACCAGCACGGACGGCCCCAGCGCGCTCGCCGCCGTGACGAGCGCGAGATGGTTCCGGAAGCTGATGGTGCCCAGGACGTTGCCTTCCTGGTCCCGGAAGTCCTGATCGCCCACGTCCAGCAGCTGATAGGACAGCCCGGCGACACCCAGGCCCTGGTGCCGGAACAGAACCGAGGCGGCCGTGGCCTCGCCCACGGCGTCCTCGCGCCGGAAGACGGTCACACGGCTCTCCTCGAGGGACGCGGTGCCGGCCGGGTTCCACCACACCGACTCGGCGCCCGGAAGGGCCGTGACGGCCCGGCCCAGCGCGAGGCCCTTGGCGCCGAGGGGAAGCACCAGGAAGAGCGCGGCCTCGGTCGTGGACGGGTCGTCCTCCCGCGGCGCGGGTGCATCCTGGGCCGACGCCGGCGTCACGACGCCCTGCAGGAGCAGGGCGACGAGCATCGGCAGGGAGAAGAGGAGCCTCATGATGCGTCGTCGGGAACGGAATAGCCGAGGCGTGAGAGGTGGCCGCGCTTCCTGCGCCAGCCCGGGAGCGTCTTGACCCACAGATCGAGGTACACGCGCTGGCCGATAAAGTGCTCGATCTTCTCGCGGGCGGCCTGCCCCACGGCCTTGATGGCCGAGCCACCGGCGCCCACGAGAATCCCCTTCTGGGACTCCCGCTCCACGAAGAGCACCACGCCGATGTAGACCGGCTCCTGGTTCTCCCTGAACTCCTCGACGCGGCATACGACCGACCAGGGGATCTCCTGGTGGAACCGCTCGATGACCGTCTCGCGCACCAGCTCGGCCACGAAGAAGCGGACGGGCTCGGAGGCGATGTCGTCGGGCGGGTAGAGGAAGGGCCCGGGCGGAAGCGCCGCCTCGACCGCCTCGCGGAGCGCATCGACGTTCCGGCCCGTGAGCGCCGAGACGGCGAAGACGCGCCCACCCAGCTCTCCCGCCCAACGGTGGGCCGCCTCGACGGCCTCGTCGTCCGCCACGTCGGTCTTGTTCAGCGCCACGAAGAGGGGCGCGTCGGACCCGGCCAGAGCGTCCCTCACGAGGCTCGCCTCATCTTCGCCCAGCGGCCGGGTCGCATCGATGACCAGGAGCACGACGTCCGCCTCGGACAGCGCGAGGAGGGCCGCGCCCATCATGGAGCGCTGGAGGAGGTCGCGTACCTCGAGGAGCCCGGGCGTGTCGAGGAAGATCATCTGCGCATCCTCGGTGGTCACGATGCCCGTCACCCGCTGCCAGGTGGTCTGCGCGCGTTCGGTGACGATGCTCAGCTTCTGGCCGACGAAGGCGTTGAGAAGGGTCGACTTGCCGGCGTTGGGGCGCCCCACGAGGGCGACGTATCCGGCGCGGGTGGTGACGGGCTCGGGAGGCATGGCGGAAGATGGCCGGGGTGGTGGAGGGGGGCAACGCGGGACCGTCGGATGGCACCCCTCTTGCCACGCCAACGCCGAGATCCTCCCGCAGGAGTCGCGATGATGGAATCCACTGCCGTTTCGGACACCGCATCCAGGGGCACCCACGAGGTCGCCCACTGGGTGCCGCCGCTGGCCCGCGCCGGGTATGCCGCCAAGGGAATCGTCTACATCGCCATCGGTTGGCTCTCGGCGACCGCTGCCTTCGGGGGAGGAGGCGGCGCCTCCGGCTCCAGGAACGCCATCGCGGTCCTGGCCGAGAACGGTGGAGGCGCCGTGGTCCTCTGGCTCATCGGCCTCGG
>JAHWKH010000090.1 GCA_019347995.1 Gemmatimonadota bacterium
TGGTCCGCTGCTGGCGCTCCTCCTCCTGGACGCCGCCGCCCGCCATGGCGGCGGGCGCGTCCCGGACCGATTCGAATACAGGGCGCTGAGCCCGCTGTTCGTGGACGAGGCGTTCCGTCTCGAGGGGGCGCGGGCGGGCGGTGGGCGGGCAGATCCCGCTGCACCCGGAGCGGCGGATCGCCGGGGCCTCGCCGATCCGGACGGCCCGGCGGAGCTCCACGGAGCTACGGGCGCGTCCGGGGTCGGGCTCTGGGTCGCCGGCCCGCGGGGATTGGCGATGCGGGCCGACGCCGGATGGGACGGCGCGAGCTAGGGGATCGCTCCGCGACCGGGGCGCCCCGCTCGCCGCTCATCCCTCGCCGGGGAGGAGGTGCATCACTCCCCAGCGGTCCACCTCCAGCGTCCAGCCCGGCGGCAGCCAGGTGGTGGCGCTGTACTCGAGCACCAGGGCGGGACCGCTCAGCACGTGTCCCGCCCGCAGGTCCTGCCGCCACACCCGCAGGGCGTCGATGTCCTCCCCCCGGAAGTGGATCCGGTGCGGCGCCCCCCCGGGCGCGCCTTCGGCGTCCTCCAGGGGGAAGGCCTCAAGGGGAGGGCCGGGCGCCGTCGCCACGGCGCGGGTGGTGACCGCCTCCACGGGCGCTTCCTCGCGGGCGTAGCCGTACCGCTCGGCGTGGGCGCGGTGGAAGCGCGCCACCCATCCGTCCGCGGCCACCCTCAGCTCGTAGCTCTGGCCGCGGTACCGTGCATCCACCCACCGCTCCACGTCCACGTCTGCGGGGGAGACGCCCTCCTCCTCCAGCAGCGTGGCGGCCCCCTTCTCCAGCGCGTCGAGCGCCCGCTCCACGCGCTCCTCGGCGTCGGCCTCGGCCGTGGCGAGGAGCACCGTGCGGGACGCCTCGCGGGTCACGGGCGCCGTCAGGATCCCGTACGCGGAGAGGAGCCCCGGCGTCGGCGGAACCAGGGCCCGGGACGCGCCGAGGCGGGCGGTGAGCCCGGCCACGTGCAGCGCGCCCGCGCCGCCGACCGCCACCCGGACGAACTCCGCCGGATCGTAGCCCCGCTCCACCGAGATCACGCGGAGCGCCCGCTCCATGGCGGTGTCGGCCACGGCCAGGATCCCCTCGGCCGCCGCCTCCAACCCGGTGCCCAGGGCGTCGGCCAGCGCCCTCAGCGGAGCCTCCACCGCGGCACGGTCCAGGTGGCGCTCGCCGCCCAGGAAGGCGTCGCGGGGGAGGCGCCCCAGCCAGACGTGGGCGTCGGTGACGGTCACGCCCGTGCCGCCCCGGCCGTAGGCGATGGGCCCCGGCGTGGCCCCCGCGCTCTGGGGCCCCACCCGCAGCGCGCCGCCCGTGTCCACCCGGGCGAGCGAGCCCCCACCCGCCCCCACCGTGTGGATGTCGATGACCGGCAGGGCCACCGGCTGCCCGTCGATCTGGAGCTCGCGGGTGTGCAGGGGCCGCCCCGGGCAGAGGGAGACGTCCGTCGACGTCCCTCCCATGTCGAACGTGATCACGTTCTCCAGACCGGCCCGTCGGGCCCACGCCAGCGCGCCCACCACCCCACCCGCCGGTCCCGACAGCACCGTGTGCGCGGCCTCGCGCGCGGCCCGCTCCACCGGCAGCGTGCCTCCGTTGGATCCCATGACGGAGGTACGCTCGGCGCCCGCCTCACGGGCGAGCCGGCCCAGGTAGCGCGACATGACGGGAGCCACGTACGCGTTGACCACGGTGGTGGAGGTGCGCTCGTACTCGCGGTACTCGGGCAGGAGGTCCGACGAGACCGACACCGGCACCCCCGCTCCGGCGAGGGCGTCGGCCACGGCCCGCTCGTGGGACGGATCGGCGTAGCTGTGGAGGAGGACCACCGCCAGCGCCTCGGCGCCGGCGACGCGCTCGGCGAGGCCCGCCAGCTCGTCGCGATCGAGCGGCTCCACCTCCTCGCCACGGGGGCCCATACGGCCCGCCACGCCCAGGCGGTCCCGCCGCGCCACCAGCGGGGGCGGCCGGTGTCCCACCAGGGCGTACAGCTGCGGGCGGTCCTGCCGCCCGATCTCGATGACGTCCTCGAATCCGGCGTTCGTGACCAGCGTCACCCGGGCTCCGGTGCGCTCCAGGAGGGCGTTGGTGGCCACGGTGGAGCCGTGCAGCAGGACGAACGCAGGGGGGGGCTCGCCCAGCAGCTCGCGGATCCCGGACAGCACGGCCTCGGCGGGATCGTGGGGTGTGGAGGGCACCTTGAGGGTCCGCAGACGTCCCTCGCGCAGGAGCAGCAGGTCGGTGAAGGTGCCGCCGGTATCGACCGCCACCACGGCGGGCCGTGAGGCCCGGGCCTCGGTTGACGCACCCGCCGGCGCGGGGGACATTCCGCGGCCGCCCCCGACGGAGCCGCGAGGATCGCTTCCGTCTCCATCATCCGTGAGCACGATGCGCGTCCATCCCGATTTCGATGAGTTTCGCTCGCTGGCGCGCCAGGCCGGGGTGATCCCGGTCTGGCGGGAGCTGCTCTTCGACCGGGACACGGCGGTCACGGCCTACCGAAAGCTGGCCCGCCCCCCCTTCGGCTTCCTGCTGGAGTCCGTGTTGGGCGGCGAGCAGTGGGCCCGCTACACCTTCGTGGGCACGCGCCCCTCGGGCGCCTGGCGCCTGAAGGACGGCCGCGTGGACTGGTGGAGCCCGCAGGCCGGCTGGTCCGCGGTCGAGACCGACGATCCACTGGCCGACCTCGACCGCCGCCTCGCCGCAGCCCGTCCCGCGGAGGTGCCCGGCCTGCCCCGTTTCTGGGGAGGGGCGGTAGGGTACTTCGCCTACGACGTGGTGCGCCAGTTCGAGCGGCTGCCGGAGCCGCCGCCCGACGAGCTGGAGCTGCCCGACGGCCTCTTCCTGTTCACCGACGTGGTGCTGGCCATCGACAACCTGCGGGGCCGCGCCATGGCCATCGCGGCCGTGCACGTGGAGCCGGGGCTCGACGACGAGGCGCTGCGCGCGCGCTACGACGCGGGTGCGGCGCGGGCCGACGCCGTGGTGCGCGAGCTGGCGGAGGCCGATCCGCCGCCGCCGCTGGAGCTGGACGAGGCCGGGGCGGAGGCCGATCCGGCGTTCACCAGCAGCACCACCCGTGAGGCCTTCGAGGCCGGGGTGGAGCGCATCCGGGACTACATCCGTGCCGGCGACGCCTTCCAGGTGGTTCTCTCGCAGCGGCTCGGCATGGAGCTGTCCGCCTCCCCGTTCGACCTCTACCGGGCGCTGCGCTCGCTCAATCCGTCCCCCTACCTCTACTTCCTGGAGCTGGACGGGCTGACGCTGGTGGGGAGCTCACCGGAGGTGCTGGTGCGGGTGGAGGACGGCACGGTGACCGTGCGCCCCATCGCGGGCACCCGGCCCCGGGGCCGGACTCCGGAGGAGGACCGTGCCATGGCCGAGGAGCTGTCGGCCGACGAGAAGGAGCTGGCCGAGCACCGCATGCTGGTGGACCTGGGGCGCAACGACGTCGGGCGGGTGGCCGAGTACGGGTCGGTCCGCGTGCCCGACCTGATGGTCGTGGAGCGCTACTCCCACGTCATGCACCTGGTGAGCCAGGTGGAAGGGGCGCTGCGGGAGGGGCTCTCGGCCCTGGACGTCCTGCGCGCCTGCTTTCCGGCGGGCACGGTCTCGGGCGCGCCCAAGGTCCGCGCCATGGAGATCATCGACGAGCTCGAGCCCGTGCGCCGGGGGCCCTACGCGGGGGCCGTCGGGCACGTCTCGTGGGGCGGGGAGCGCATGGACACGGCGATCACGATCCGCACGGTCGTGGCCGCCGGCGGGAAGGCGTGGGTGCAGGCCGGGGCGGGGATCGTGGCGGATTCGGACCCGGGGCGGGAGTACGAGGAGACGCTCAACAAGGCACGGGCGCTTTTGAGGGCGGCGGCCATGCTGCCTCGGGTGGACACGGGCTAGGGGGGCGCCCGGGACGCGGGCGCCGCGCGGGCGGGAGGCCTCGGCATCCGTTCCGCCTCCTCGTTGCTTTCCAACTCTTCGCCCCGCGATGTGGGAGCTCGGCATCGTGCCGCCTCCCCGTTGCTTCTGGATCCTTTTCGCCCCGCGCGGCGGGGGTGGGGCGGGCCTTCCGGTTCGGCGGGGGTCGGCCCTCCTGCCCCGGCGGGGCCTGGGGCTCAGGCCAGGAGGATCTTCCAGGCGGCCCAGGCGCCGGCGCCGGCCAGGATCGCGGCCGTCAGGACGGCGAGGCCCCGGGCGGGGGTGCTGGCGGTCTTCCAGCGTCTTCGCGCCCACGTGAGGATCCTGCGGCCGCGGACCTCGGCGGCGTCCAGGAGGCTCGCCACGCGCCGGGACTCCCGGGCCACCAGGGCGGCGCCCAGGGCCACGATGATCACGCCGGGACCCGGAGCGGGGAGGAAGAAGAGGCCCGCGAGGACGATAAGGACGCCGGCGCCCATGGTGAGCACCCTCCGCGTGCGGCTGTCGCCCTCTTGGTGGCTGCGCTCGTAGCGGTCCTGGAAGCGCCGGCCCGGCTCGCTCGCCTTCAGCTCGCGCCAGCGGCGGCGGATTCCTTTCAGCATGTGGGGCGGCTCCGGGTGGGACGGCGAGGCCCGGGTGAAGCGCGGACACCCCCCCTCGGAGCAGGTTCCGTGCTCGGGAGGCTCCCTCGGGCTCAGCCCAGCCTCGCCCCGATCTCCTCGTACAGCCGCACCAGGGCCGGGATGCCCTTCTCGAAGTTTCCGACGCTCAGCCACTCGTCGGGGGCGTGCATGTTCGCTCCGGGCGACGCGAAGCCGACCAGGAGGACGGGGGCGTCCAGGATGCGCTCGAACTCCACGACGATGGGGATGGAGCCGCCCTCGCCGGTGAGCAGCGGCTTCGTTCCGAACGCCTCCTCGAGCGCCACCGACGCGGCGTCGAAAAGCGGCCCTCCCACCTCGGCCTTCCAGGGGAGCCCGCCGTGCAGCTCCACGATCTCGACCTCGACCCCGGGAGGCGTCACGCGTGCCACGTGATCGCGCACCTGCCGGGCGACCTGCGCCGGTCTCTGATCGGGCACCAGCCGGAAGCTGACCTTGGCCATGGCCCGGGCCGGCAGCACCGTCTTGGCCCCCTCGCCCGTATAGCCCGAGAGGAGGCCGTTGACCTCGCAGGTGGGGCGTATCCACAGGCGCTCCAGCGTGGAGTAGCCCTTCTCGCCCGCCAGCGCCGTGACGCCCACCTCCTTCTCGAAGGTCGCGTCGTCGAAGGGCAGGCGCCGGATCGTCTCGCGGGTCGCCTCGTCCCACTCCAGCACCGGGTCGTAGAAGCCCGGGACGGCGATCCGTCCGTCGTCGTCGTGGAAGGTGGCGAGGATACGGGCCAGGGCGGTCGCTGGATTGGGCACCGCCCCACCGTACGCGCCCGAGTGGAGGTCGGAGCGGGCGGCGCGGGCGCGCAGCTCCAGATAGGCCAGGCCCCGCAGCGAGAAGAGCAGGGAGGGCTGGCCCTCCTCGAACATGGCGGAGTCGCTGATGACCACCACGTCGGCCTTCAGCCGGTCGGCGTGCTCCTCCACGAACGGCACCAGGGAGGGCGATCCGATCTCCTCCTCCCCCTCCGCCAGCACCACCACGTTCACCGGCAGGACACCACCGTCGGCCAGCGCGGCCTCCAGTGCCTTCACGTGCATGAACAGCTGCCCCTTGTCGTCGGCCGATCCGCGGGCCCAGATGCGGCCCTCGCGCACCGCGGGATCGAAGGGCGGCGACGTCCACTCGTCCAGCGGCTCGGCAGGCTGCACGTCGTAGTGGCCGTAGACGAGGACGGTGGGCGCGTCCTCCCCGGCGCCGCGCCACTCCGCCAGGACGACGGGATGCCCCGGCGTGTCCAGCACCTCCGCATCCAGCCCGGCGGCCTCGAGTCGCTCGGCGAGCCAGCGCGCAGCCCGGCGCGTGTCCGCGTCGTGCTCGGAGCGAGCGCTGACCGAGGGGATACGCAGGAAGTCGAAGAGCTCCTCCCGGTAGCGGGGAAGATCGCGGGCGATGCGGTCGCTGGAGGCGCTCACGTGGGGGCCGTTCCGGGGCGTTCTAGAGCCAGCCCTTGATGCCCCAGCGGTACACCCAGGTCATGAGGCCGGCGAACGCGATGGCGCCGGCCATGCCGCCCAGGCTCAGCGCGTCGGGCTCGTAGAACTCGAAGATGCCCACCCCCAGCATCCCGCCGATGACCGCCGCGAAGGCGCCCAGCGTCCCCAGCACGACGGTGTGGCCCCCCGACTCCTCCTCGGGCAGCTTGACGACGACCTTCATGGCCATGCCGATGAGGACGCCCAGGACGATCCAGATCCCGATGCCGATCCAGTTCTCCATATCCGTTCCCGACGGGTCGGTGTATTTCCAGCGCCGAACGGGAGAATCTAGGCCAGGGGCGGGGGCCCGACCACCCCGCGGGCGCGTTGACGAAGCCGCCCCCACAGGCCACGATCAGCGTGGAAGCCGTCTTCTCCATCGGATGCCATGAGCGACGACGTCATCGACCTGGGCGAGTACGCGCGCCGGCGCGACCAGGAGACCACCGACCGCACGACGTTCGCCGTGTGGGGGGGGGAGGGAGAGCGCTCCCGATTCGCGCTGCCGCTGTGGCGCGCCGTCTTCCTGGCGGGAGGGAACCGCGGCGCCCTGGTGCGCCGGGTCCCGGCAGGGGGGCCGGCGCGGCCGTTCGTCGTTCTGGACCTGGCGCGCGACCCGGCGCGCCTCGAGGTGCCCGAGCACCTCCTGGAGGACGAGGAGGAGGCGCCCTCCGCGCCCCTTCTGACCGAGGTCGCGGAAGCCGTGGTGGTGTTCCTGGGCGAGCACCGGGAGTGGCGATGGTACCTGGTGGTGGACGGCGTCACCGAGCGCCAGGAGCCCCTGGAGCGTCGGGTCCGTGAGGACATCCTCTTCCTGGCGGGCGAGTGCGCCGGGCTCCTCTTCTTCCGCGACTTCGCAGCCGCCGCCGAGGGGCCCGAAGGCGCCACGGACGACCCGGATACGGAATAGCCCTCCCGGACGTCCTCTCAGTCGCGGCCCATCCTGCGCTTCAACTCCTCGAGGCGCGCGTCCACGTCCAGCGGAGGCCGCGGCGACTCGTCCCTGCGGACGCGCAGGTCCTCGCCGTCGGAGGAGCCTTCCGCCCCGTCCAGGTCGAGCGACCCGGCGGCCTCCTGCCGGCGGTCCTCGTCGGCAATGCGCTCGGCCATGCGGTCGAGCTCCGAGAAGAGGTCGTCGGCGCCTCCCAGCGCCTCCCTGGCGCCGGTGCGGCCGGCCGACGCCGAAAGCGAGGCACGCCGCTCCCTGGCCTCCTTGAGGCGGGCCAGCATCTCGTCGAACTCGGCCCGCCCCAGCTCCAGCTCCCGCTCCAGCGCCTCGACCTTTCCTTCCAGCACCTCGCGCCTCCGGCCGTGCTTGGCAGCGTATTCCCCCGCCAGCCGGGCCGTGTCCTCGTCGCCGATCCGCTTCGCGAGGGCCTCGCGCCGCCGGCACGTGGACTCCTCCTCCTTCTCCCTCCCGGCGCGGCTCCGGGTCTCGGCGAGGTCGTCCTCCAGCCGCTTCACGCGGGCCCTGGCATCGGCGGCCTCGTCGCGCATGCCGGCGAGGAGGCGGTCCACCGCCTCCGGAACCTGATCGCGGTTGAGCTCGCGCTTGAAGTTGTCCACCGCCTCGCGAAAGGCGTCCCTCAGATCCTCGAACACGCGGCCCTTCGGCTCATGGTGACGCTCGCGGGAGAGCGGGAAAACGTGCGCTCAAGGTACACGACGGAGACGGTGCGTGGAACCGACGCGGGATCGGCGGCGGCTACCCCCTCGGCCCGGACGCGACGAAGCCCGGACGACGTGGGGTCGCCCGGGCTCCGGTCCCGTTCGGCGGCGCTCGGCCGCCGCGCCTCCCTCAGTTCAGGAAGGGCTCGATGCGCTGGGCGAACGAGTTGCGCGCCCTGTGGAGGCGGCTCTTCACCGTTCCCAGATTCACGCCGGTGATTTCGCTGATCTCCTCGTAGCTCTT
>JAHWKH010000091.1 GCA_019347995.1 Gemmatimonadota bacterium
CGTTTGCCCCTTTCGACCGCGTCCCCTTGCCCCCTATAACGTCGAGGCGTGGCCATCCAGACGGACATCCTCGTGATCGGCAGCGGCATCGCCGGGCTGACGCTCGCCCTCGACCTGGCCGATCACGCAGAGGTCACCGTGGTCACCAAGCGCTCGCGCGACGAGAGCAACACGCGCTGGGCGCAGGGCGGCATCGCGGTGGTGATGGGTGAGGACGACAGCGCCGAGGCGCATAAGGAAGACACCCTCGTGGCCGGCGCCGGCCTCTGCCACGGGACCGCCGTCGGGACCCTCGTGTCGGAAGGGCCCGCCCGGGTCCGGGAGTTGGTGGAGTGGGGGACGCGGTTCCACCGGGAGGAGACCGGCAGGCTCTCGCTGGGCCGCGAGGGCGGCCACTCCCGACGCCGGATCGTTCACGCCCGGGACCTGACGGGCCGCGAGATCGAGCGAGCCCTGCTGCAGGCCGTGGCGGACCACCCCAACATCGACGTGTGCGAAGACCACCTGGCGCTGGACCTGCTCCTGGCCGCCAGCCCGGCCACCGAGCAGCCGGTCTGCCGCGGAGCCCTGATCCTGGACCACAGGGACGGCAGGCTCGTCCGGATCCTCGCCCGGGCCACGCTGCTGGCGGCGGGGGGCGCGGGACAGGTCTACCGCCACACCACGAACCCGGGCATCGCCACCGGCGACGGCATCGCGATGGCCTACCGCGCCGGCGCGCCGCTGATGGACATGGAGTTCATCCAGTTCCACCCCACGGCGCTCTATCCTACCGAGGATCCCGCCTTCCTCATCTCCGAGGCGCTGCGGGGGGAGGGCGCCGTGCTGCGCCGGCTGGACGGCGCCGCGTTCATGGAGCGCCACCACCCCCTCGGATCGCTGGCTCCCCGGGACGTGGTGGCGCGCGCGGTGGACCACGAGCTGAAGGAGCGCGACGAGCGCCATGTCGTGCTCGACGTCTCCGCCATCGACCCGGGGATCATGCAGCGGCGCTTCCCCGGCGCCCTGGAGGGATGCCATGCGCGCGGCATCGACCCCTGGCAGGGAGGCATCCCGGTGGTGCCCGCGGCACACTACGTGTGCGGAGGGGTTCTGACCGACGCCTCCGGCACCACGTCCATTCCCGGGCTGTACGCTTCGGGAGAGGTCGCGTGCACGGGGGTCCATGGGGCGAACCGCCTCGCGTCCAACTCGCTCCTGGAGGCCCTCGTGTTCAGCCATCGCGCCGCCGAGGCCCTGCGCCACAGCCTGGTGCGGACGCCGCTCCCGGTCGGTGAGCCCTGGATCGTGGCGGCCGGGGCGGGCGACCTCGCGGCGCAGGACCGGCCGCTTCCGGACCCCGGCGAGATCGAACGCGACCGCCGGCGGATGCGCGACGTCATGTGGGACCGGGTGGGAATCGTGCGCTCCGTCGCCCGTCTACAGGAGGCGGAGGCGGCGCTGGCCGACCTGCGCACCGCCCACGAGGACCGCTGGCGGCGCTGCCGCTGGACCGCGGACTCCGCCGAGCTGCGCAACCTCCTGGAATCCGCCGCCCTCATCGTACGCTGCGCCCTCCTGCGGCGGGAGAGCCGGGGGCTGCACCACACGATGGACCACCCATGGCGCGACAACGAGCGCTACCTGGGCGACACCGTGGTCCGGCGGTGATCGTCAGCGACGCGGGCGGGCGTCCACGCCCGGGCGCGGGAGCGCCGCGGGGGCCGCGCGGGAGACGGCGGTGAAGATCACGATCATCGCCGTGGGCCGGGTGACGGGACCGCTGGTGGAGGCGGTGGCGGAGTACGAGGCCCGCGCGGCCCGCTACTGGAAGCTGGAGGTGGTCGAGGTGGACGCGGGCGCGGGCGGCCAGGACGACGTCGCCGCGGTGCGCTCCGCGGAGGAGGCGCGCATCCTGGCGCGCCTTCCCGAAGGGGCGCAGGTGGTGGCGCTCACGAGGACGGGGAAGGGCATGGGCTCGCGCCCGCTGGCGTCGTGGCTCGGCGAGCTGGGACTCCATGGCTCGCCCGGCGTCGCCTTCGTGGTGGGCGGAGCCTACGGGCTGGGCCCGACCGTGCTCGAGCGCTCGCGCCACCTCTCGGTGTCGCCCATGACCCTGCCCCACGAGATGGCGCGGCTGGTCCTGATCGAGCAGCTCTACCGCGCCGGGACGATCCTTCGCGGAGAGCCCTATCACAAGGGGCCCTGAGAAGGGTGGAACCCCGAGCATCCCACATCCGGAGGCTGGATTGAGCCTGGACCTCAGAGTGGCCTGGCCCGAGAGCGGCCTCGCCGGCGCCTACGCCCGGGGGGACGAATCCGTCCTCCCGTTCTTCGCCGGCGGCTGGCGTGACGGTGAGGCCGTCCGCGCCCGGGCCGAGGCCGTGCGCGCCACCTTCGAGCGCCCCGCCCGCGAGCGGGCCGCGGCCGCACTCAGACCGTCCGGCGAGGCCGCTCGGCGGACGCTCCAGCGCGTGGTGGAGGAGGGCGGCTTCTTCGTCACGACCGGCCAGCAGCCCGGGCTCTTCACCGGCCCCCTCTACACGATCTACAAGGCGCTCACGGCCGCCGCCCTGGCCGGGATCCTGGAAGAGCGGCTGGGGGCGCCGGTCCTGCCCGTGTTCTGGATCGCGTCCGAGGACCACGACTGGGCCGAGGTCGACCACGCGCACCTGGTGGGGGTGGACAACGAGCTCCACGAGGTGCGCCTGCCCCCACAGGAGGGCTCGGAGAGCCTTCCCCTCCACCGGCTCCCGCTGGGCGACGGCGTCGTCGGCGCGGTCGAGGAGGCCCTGGCGCTGCTCCCCGACACGGACTTCTCGCCGGCCTTCGCCGAGCTGCTGCGCCGCGCGTGGCGACCTGGCGAGACGCTTCCGGGAGGGATGCGCACCACCCTCGAGACGCTCCTGGAGCCATTCGGCGTCGCCTTCGTGGACGCCGCCGACCCGGCGCTCAAGGCAGCCTCGCTGCCGGTGCTGCGCCGGGAGATCGAGGGGGCGGAGGCGCACGAGGCGGCCCTCGCCGCCGGCGCCGAGGCGCTGGAGTCGGCCGGATGGCCCGTGCAGGTGCCGATCCTCCAGGGAGGCGTGAACCTATTCGTGGAGGGTCCGGCCGGCCGGGAGCGCCTCTACCGGCAGGACGGCGCCTTCCGCTTGCGCCACTCCGGGCAGGCTCTGGACACGGCCGCCCTGCTGGCGCGCCTCGAGGACGCTCCGGACACGGTGAGCCCGAACGTGCTGCTGCGCCCGGTGGTGGAGGCGGCCGCCCTGCCGACGGTGGCGTACGTGGCCGGGCCCGGCGAGACCGCATACTGGGCCCAGCTCGCGCCCCTGTTCGAGGCCCACGGCGTGAGCATGCCCGCGGTGGTGCCCCGCCTGTCGGTGACGGTGGTGGAGGGAAAGGTGGCGAAGGTGCTGGAGAAGTTCTCCCTCTCGATCGAGGCCCTTTCCCGGCCGTTCCACGAATTGGCCGGCGACCTTGCCCGCGAGGAGGTGCCCGAGGACGTCCAGCGGGCGCTCGGCGAGCTCAGGGGCGCCATCGGGCAGGGCACCGCCGCCCTGGAGAAGGAGGCGCGCTCGCTGGATCCCACGCTGAAGGGGCCGATCCAGCACGTGCGCAGCGTCGCCTTCGATGCCCTGGGCGAAGCCGAGAAGAAGATCGTGGCGGCCGTGAAGCGGGAGAGCGAGGTGGCCCTCCAGCAAATCGAGAAGGCGCGCCTGCACCTCCATCCGGCCGGGAAGCCCCAGGAGCGGGTGACGAACGTATTCTATTACCTGGCGCGTTACGGCGACGCGTTCCTGGAGGACGTGGCCCGTGTCGTGCGTGCGAACCTCGCCGAGGCGTTCGACGTCCAAAGAGCGGGGAAGGTGTAGCAGCGAGGCCGCCCCCCGCGCCGTTGCCGACCTCCGACAGCCTCCCCTACCTTTCGACCATGCCGAACCCGCCGCGCAGAGCCATCTCCTAGCCATGTTCTGGCAATTGATCTTCGTCCTGATCCTGCTCATCCCCATCCTGTCCATCATCCTGGACTCGCAGGTGGGGCGGGCCCTGGCGCAGCGGCTGGAGCGACGCGGCATCGGCACGCCGGACGACCTCGTCGCCGACCGCGTGGCCTACCTGGAGAGCGAGGTGGATCGCCTCGCCTCGGAGGTGAGCCGCCTAGACGAAGAGAGCCAGTTCCTGCACAAGCTCCTGGAGGGCCGTCCACCGGAGCGCGCCAGCCTGCCAGAGGGTGACGGAAACGCCTGACGTCGCCCCCTCTGGGGGAGGATCCGCCCGCGCCGCCTGGCTGGTCGGCGCGGGCATTTTGCTGAGCCGCGTGTCGGGGTTCGTGCGCGAGGCCGTCTTCGCGTTCTACTTCGGCAACTCCGCGGTGGCCGACGCGTGGGGAGCGGCCCAGCGCACGCCCAACGTCATCCAGAACCTCCTGGGCGAGGGCACGCTCAGCGCCTCGTTCATCCCCGTCTACGCCGAGTTCCTCGAGGAGGGCAGGGAAGAGGACGCGGGCCGCTTCGCGGGCGCCGCCCTCGGGGTGCTGGCCACCGTGGCGTACGGCCTCGCGCTGATCGGGATGCTGGTGGCGCCGATCCTCGTGGCGGTGCTCTTCCCGCGATGGGAGCCGTGGAAGCAGGATCTCACCGTCCACCTCGTGAGGATCCTCTTCCCCATGACGGCCACGCTTGCGGTGTCGGCGTGGGCCCTGGGCATCCTCAACAGCCACCGGCAGTTCTTCATCTCGTACGTGGCGCCGGTGCTCTGGAGCCTCGCGCAGATCGCCGTGCTGCTGACGTTCGGCTCGTGGCTCGGATGGAAGGCGGCGGGGCGCGAGCAGGATCTCATCATCGCGATGGGATGGGGCGCGCTGGCGGGAGGCTTCCTCCAGCTCCTGGTCATGCTGCCGTGGGTCCTGCCCGTCATGCACCACTTCCGCCTCTCCGTGAGCCGGAAGGTGGTGGGGATGCGCGAGGCCATCTCCAACTTCGGGCCCGTGGTGCTCGCCCGGGGCGTGGTCAACATCAGTGGGCTCCTCGACTTCGTGCTGGCCGGCCTGCTCGCCACCGGGGCCGTGGCCATGCTCCGCTACGCGCAGCAGCTCTACGTGCTGCCCATCTCGCTGTTCGGCATGGCCATCGCCGCCTCCGAGCTCCCCGAGATGGCGCGCAAGCGGGGAGAAGCCGACGAGGTGCTGCGGGCGCGCATCCGCTCGGCCCTGGAGCGCGTGGCCTTCCTGCTCGTGCCGTCCATGCTGGGCTACATGGTCCTGGGCGACGTGTTCGTGGCCGGGCTCCTCCAGCGGGGCGAGTTCGACCCGGTCGACACCGCGGCGGTCTACGCGGTCCTGGCGGCCTATTCCATGGGCGTCCTCGCGTCGGCCAGCTCCCGGGCCCTGTCGTCCGCGTACTACGCGTTGCGGGACACGCGCACGCCGGCGCGCATCGCGGTGGTGCGGGTGGCCGTGTCCGCGGCGGTGGGGGCGGGGCTGATGTTCCCCCTCGACCGCATCGGCCTCGGCGAGCTGAGGCTCGGGGCGGTGGGGCTGGCGCTGGGGGCCGTCGTCGGCTCGTGGCTGGAGTTCACCCTGCTGCGCCGGAAGCTCCGCCAGCGCGTGGGCGAGCACGGCCCCTCCACCAGCTACATCCTCAGGATCTCCGCGGCGGGCGTGTGCGCGTCGGTGGCGGGGCTGGGCGGCAAATGGCTCCTGGGCTCGGCCATCCCCGTCCGCGAGGGGTGGCTCCACGCCCTGCTGGGACCCGACTCCTGGCTGCTCTGGCCTGGGGTGGCGGCGGGAACGGCGGTCATCTTCGGGGTAACATACCTGGGCGCCGCGTCGGCCCTGGGGATCGGCGTACCCGTCCGGGCGCTCCTCCGCCGACGGCGCTGACCGGCACGCGGTCGGACGCCCTCCTCCCAGGGATCTCCAGCGCGCCGCACCGCTCCCGCCATCCGCATGCAAGCCACCACGCTCCAGGATCAGCTCGACGCGCTCTCCACGCGCCCCGGGGTCTATCTCTTCCGGGACGCGCGCGGGGCGATCCTGTACGTCGGCAAGGCCAAGTCACTCAGGAGCCGGGTGCGCAGCTACTTCCGCTCCGAGGCGGCGCACGGCGTGAAGACGGCGGAGCTGGCCCGCCGCGTGACGGCGGTGGAGACCATCGTCGTCGGATCGGAGGCCGAGGCCCTCATCCTCGAGGCCAACCTCATCAAGGAGCACCGCCCCCGCTTCAACGTCCAGCTCCGCGACGACAAGCGCTACCCGTACATCAAGGTCACGGTGCAGGAGGCCTTCCCCAGGGTGTACGTGACCCGGCGGGTGGTCAACGACGGCGCCCGCTACTTCGGCCCCTACACGTCGGTGGGGCTCATGCGCCAGGCGCTGGAGGTGGTCAAGCGACTCTACACGGTGCGCTCCTGCCGCTACGACCTGCCGAAGGACGCTCCCGCGCGACCCTGCCTGGACTACCACATCGGGCGCTGCAAGGCGCCCTGCGTGGGGCTCCAGAGCCAGGAGGACTACGGGGGGATGATCGACGAGATCCTCCGCGTCCTGGAGGGCGATACCGAGACCATCCGCTCGGGGGTGGAGGAGGGCATGCGCCGCGCCTCCGAGAGCCTGGACTTCGAGCGCGCGGCGCGGCTGCGCGACGTCCTGCAGGGGCTCGACGGGCTGGCCCGGGACCAGCGGGTGCAGCGGGTGGGAGGGGGCGACCACGACGTGGTGGGGCTGGCGCGGGACGGAGCGCTGGCCACGGCCGTGGTGATGAAGGTGCGCCGGGGCCGCCTCCTGGGCCGCGACACGGTGCGCTTCGGGAACATCCTGGAGGAGAGCGACGAGAGCCTCCTGGCCAGCTTCGCCTCTCGCTACTACCTGGGGCGGGGCGAGCACGCGCTGAGGGAGCTCCCCCGGGAGATCCTCTTTCCCGACGGCTTCGAGGACCGCGAGCTCCTGGGCGAGGTGCTCACCGACGCCGCCCAGCGGCGGGTGCAGACCCACGTGCCCCAGCGGGGGGAGAAGCGGCGCCTGGTGGAGCTGGCGAACCAGAACGCCCGCCACGCCCTGGAGGACCGGGTGACGGCCCTGGACGCCGCCACCGACCGGGCCGACGAAGCCCTGTACGACCTGCAGGACAAGCTCGACCTGAAGGTGGTCCCCCGGCTCATGGTCTGCTTCGACGTCTCCCACACCCAGGGGACGGAGACGGTGGCCAGCGCCGTGGTGTTCGAGAACGGCGAGCCCCGCAAGGCCGGCTACCGGCACATGCGCATCCGCGGCGCGTGGGGCAACGACGACTATCGGAGCATGAACGAAGCCGTGAGCCGCTACTTCCGACGGCGCCTCGCCGAGGAGAAGCCGCTGCCCGACCTGGTCCTCATCGACGGCGGCAAGGGCCAGCTCGGCGCCGCCCGCGAGGCCCTGGAGGCGCTGGGGGTGCGGGACGTCGCCCTGGCGGCGCTGGCCAAGAAGGAGGAGGAGGTCTTCCTGCCCGGCCGGAAGGAGCCGGTGACGCTGGACCGCCGCGACCGGGCCCTGCACGTGCTCCAGTGGATCCGCAACGAGGCGCACCGCTTCGCCGTGAGCTACAACAGGAAGCTCCGCCGCAAGCGCACCATCCGGAGCGACCTCAGCGAGATCCCCGGCATCGGCCCCGGACGCATGAAGGCGCTGCTCGCGCGCTTCGGCTCGGTGAAGGCGGTGAAGGAGGCCACCCCCGAGGACATCGCGAGGGTGCCCGGCTTCAGCCAGGTGCTCGCCAGCAGGATCCTCACCTACCTGGGGCGCTGACGTGGCCGCTCCCCTTCGCGTGCGGACGCGCTTCGCCCCGAGCCCCACCGGCAGCCTGCACGTGGGCAACGTGCGCATCGCGGCGTTCAACT
>JAHWKH010000092.1 GCA_019347995.1 Gemmatimonadota bacterium
CAAGCTCGGCTCCTCGATCGTCGCCCACGACGACGGTTCCCCGCGCACCGAGGTGCTCGCCGCGGTCTGCGCCGAGCTGGCCGCCCGTCACGCGGCGGGCGACGAGATCGTCGTGGTCACCAGCGGCACTGGATCGCTCTCATCCTACGCTCCGGGCGGACGCCGTGTTTCCTCCGAACGCCCGAACGAACGCCCGATCGGTGGTTCGGCTCCGCCCCGGACGCGGCACCGGGGGGGGGCGGCCCGCGGGCCGGCCGTCACGAGCCCTGCCGCTCGATGCCGGCGCCCAGGCCGCTCAGGCGCTCGTCGATGCGCTCGTATCCGCGCTCGATCTGGCGGATGTTCTGGATGACGCTCTGTCCCCGCGCCCCCAGCGCCGCGATGAGCAGCGCCATGCCCGCCCGGATGTCCGGACTCTCCAGCGTCTCGCCCCGCAGCGGCGCCGGTCCCACCACCACCGCGCGGTGCGGGTCGCAGAGGATGATGCGGGCGCCCATCCCCACCAGCTTGTCCGTGAAGAACATGCGTGACTCGAACATCTTCTCGTGGACCAGGATCGTGCCGCGGCACTGGGTCGCGGCCACCAGGGCGATCGACGTGAGGTCGGCGGGGAAGGCGGGCCACGGCCCGTCGTCGATCTTCGACACGGCGCCGAACGCGTCCTGGCGGATCACGTGATCGCCCTCTCCGTGCACCACCAGGTTCTTGCCGTCGACCGTGCACTCCACCCCCAGCCTGCGGAAGCCGATGAGGGTCGAGTCCATGTGCTCGAGAGGCGCGTCCTCGATGGTGATGATGCTGTTGGTGACCGCCGCGAGCCCGATGAAGGAGCCGGTCTCGATGTGGTCGGCGCCGACGGTGAAGCGCGCCCCGTGCAGCTCCTTCACGCCCTGGATCGTCAGGCGGTTCGTGCCGATCCCCTCGATATGGGCGCCCATGGCGTTCAGGAGGTGGCACAGATCCTGGACGTGGGGCTCCGACGCCGCGTTGCGCAGCTGCGTCGTGCCCTCGGCGAGGACCGCCGCCTGCACGGCGTTCTCGGTTCCGGTCACCGACGGCTCGTCCAGGAAGACGTCCGCCCCCTTGAGGCGGCCGGAAGACTCGACCCGATAGCCCTTCTCCAGGGTCACGCGGGCACCCAGCGCCTCGAAGGCGAGAAAATGGGTGTCCATGCGCCGGCGGCCGATGACGTCGCCGCCCGGCGGTGGCAGCTCCACCTTTCCGAACCGGGCCAGGAGCGGGCCGGCCAGCAGCAGGGAGGCGCGGATCTTCACCGCCATCTCCCGGTCAACCCGGCCCACCGTGACGCCGGAGGCGTCGACCCGGACCTCGTTGGGTCCCTCCCATGCGACGTCGGCGCCCAGCGACTCCAGGATCTCGAGAAGCGTCTCGACGTCACGGATGCGCGGGACGTTCTCCAGGAACACGGGCTCGGCGGCGAGCATGCAGGCGGTCAGGCACGGCAGCGCGGCGTTCTTGTTGCCCGCGGGCCTGATCGAGCCGCTCAGCGTCCTTCCGCCGTCGACGATGAAGCTGGCCATCTCCTCCGTGAATTCAGGCCGCAAGGACGCGCGCCGGGGGCGGTCGCCGCGGGTACGGGGCGTTCCGGGGACGCGAACATATTCGGCCACATCGTGGTGCAGCAACCTGCCACCTCCCGGCCGTGCCGGGGTGTGAGGAGCGCGTGTCGAAGGGACTGCCCAGAACCCTGTCCCGGCGGTCTCCTGTGCCTCCACACGTGCAGGTTGCGTGCCGGTCACGGGCTCGCTTGACCCCCTCCGACGGCTCGTCTACGTTCCGGCGGCCGTCCCCATCGGGGACCCTCTCCCGAGACCGCCACGGACGCCCGGATGCGACTCAAGGACTATCTCAAGAGCGACCTCGTCCTTCCGAGGCTCCGGGCCAGCGGTGTCGACGCCGTCGTGGCCGAGCTCTCGGCCCATCTCGAAGAGCGAGGGGCGGTGCCGTCGGCGGAGGACGTGGAGCGGGGTCTGCTCGCCCGCGAGCACGCCCACTCGACGGCCCTCGGCCACGGGATGGCCCTGCCCCACGCGACCATCTCGGGCCTCGAGGCTCCCGTCCTGCTCGTGGCCATGGCCGAGGACCCGATCCAATTCGGACCTCCTGATACGGATCCGGTGCGCGTCTTCTTCGTCCTCCTCTCGCCTCCGGGGTACGAGCGGGCGCACGTGAAGCTGCTGGCGCGGATCTGCCGGCTCGTCCGGCACCCCGATTTCGTGACCTCGCTCCAGGCGGCCGAGTCGGGCCCCGAGGCCGTGGCCATCATCGAGCGTGTCGACGAGGAGCACGTTTGAGGGGGCGCGCATGAAGCTCCTCCTGGCGGTCATCAACGATCCCGAGAAGCTGGACGAGATCCTGTCGGGATACCTCGAGCTGGGGATCACGGGCGCCACGATCATCAGCAGCGAGGGGATGGGGAAGCTGCTCTCCCACGACATCCCCATCTTCGCGGGGCTGCAGACGCTCATCTCGCGCTCCCGACCGCAGAACCGCACGCTCTTCAGCGTCGTGGAGGACGACCGGGTCGAGCCCGCGCTCGCGCTGCTGCAGGACGTGTGCGGCAACCTCGCGGATCCGGCCACCGGGATCGCGTTCGCCATCCCGCTGGACCGCGTGGTGGGCCTCGCGCCCGAGCTGGGCGACGAAAAGAGCCCGGTCTGAGCGGGCCCGCCCCGGGCGGCTGAATTTTGGACCCCCTCCTGGCGACGCTCGTACTCGTCCTCCTGGCCCTGGCGGGAGCCCGGGTCTCGTTCTCCACGGAGAGCGTACCGGCTGGACCGCGGCTGCTCTTCCGGACGGGGATCCACTACGCCCTCGCCGGCGTCGCCCTGGGGCCGCTGGGCCTGGAGTTCCTGAGCCGGGCCGCCGTGGAGCAGCTCTACCCCCTCCTGGGGCTGGGGTTGGGGTGGATCGGCTTCCTCTTCGGGATGCAGCTGGACCGGAGCACGCTGCGTCATTTTCCGCCCGCCTACTACGTGCTGGCCCTGGGACAGGCGGCGCTGGCGTTCGTCCTGATCTTCGTCGTGGCGCGGGTGGGCCTGGGGGCGCTCGGCCACGAGGGGGACGTGATCACCGTCATGATCGCGGCCGCGGCCGCGACGGCGTGCATCACGACCCCGGCCGGGATCGCCATGGTGTCGGCCAACTTCCTCGTGCGCGGAAACGTGGGACAGCTGCTCTTCTTCATCGCCTCCGTGGACGCCCTCGTGGGCATCCTGGCGCTCCAGGTCACCTACGCCGTCTACCACCCGGCGGCGGTCGTGATCGACCTGGGCAACGTACCTGCCCTCGGCTGGATGACGGTCGCCGTCGGCCTGGGCGTGATCCTGGGCATTCTGTTCCTGTGGCTCACGCGGCCCCGCCCCGGCCGCGAGGAGCTGGTGCTGTTCCTCCTGGGCACGGCCGCGCTGTCGGGCGGCGCCGCGCTCCAGCTCCAGCTCTCGCCCCTGTTCGTCTGCACGGTCATGGGGGCGGTCGTCGCGAACCTGGCACAGGACCGGCAGCGCATCTTCCAGGCGCTGGAGAAGTGGGAGAAGCCCATCTACGTGACGTTCCTCATGCTCGCGGGGGCGCTCCTCACGTTCGAGACCTTCTGGGTGCTTCCCCTGGCGCTGGCGTACGCCGTCCTGAGGGGAGTCGCGAAGGTCGGCGCCAGCGCGGCGCTGGTGCCGCTGGTCCGCCTGCCCTTCGCCGCCCCGCGGCGCCTGGGCCTCGGGCTCATCCCCCAGGGCGGCATCTCGCTGGTGATGGCGGTCTCGCTCATGCTCACGTACTCGGGGCTCCGGCTTCCCGACGGGACCAGCGGGGCCGAGACCCTCTTCGCCGTGATCCTCGTGGGGGTGATCCTCTCCGAGCTCACCGGCCCGTTCCTGACCCACCACGTGCTCCGGCGCGCCGGAGAGATATCGCCGAGGGTGGAGGAAGCCCTGGCCGAAGGAGATCGGCGCGGCGCCCTGGAAGCGGCGATCCGCGACACGACGCCCGCCCAGGCGGGGGGCGACGAAGGAGCTCCGCCGGAGTCGACGCCCTCCTGAGGGCGGCCCGGGCCCGGGCCGCCCATGGCTCGTCCACCGCTCCGGACCCGCCGCGCGGCCGTGGAACGATCCGTGCGGGCGAGCGCCCGCAGAGACCCTGCCGCCGCGCGTCGCCGCCGGGGGCTCATCTGGCTCACCCACGTCCGAGCGGGTTAGACTGCAAACCATGATGCTTCCAACCCTCTCGACAGCGCTCGTCCAGGCCGCCGACACGGTGGTCATGATCGCCGCCCGCGGACCCCTGGAGACCTTCTCCGCCATCGCGGACGTGGTGCTGGCCGTGCTCATGATCCTCTTCATGGCCGGCCTGACCATGATGCTCCTCCAACTCCGGCGCATGAACAACACGGTCCGCCAGCTCGGCGACCGCATGCAGCGGCACGTCGATCCGCTCATCGATCGCGGGAAGGTGGTGGCCGAGAACGTCGAGTACGTCTCCATGGCGGTCCGGCACGACGTGCAGAAGCTCAACGATTCGGTGCGGGCGCTGAAGGCGCGGCTGGACCTCGCCTCCACCCGCATGGAGGAGCGCATCGAGGAGTTCAACGCTCTCATGGAGGTGGTGCAGGGCGAGGCGGAGGACATCTTCCTCGGGTCGGCGGCGGCCGTGCAGGGGGTCAAGGCCGGCGCCCGGTCGCTGAGGGACGGACGACACCCATCGGCGACGACCCCTCCTCCACCCCCCGAGGAGATCGAGGACCCGGACGCGCCCGCCGAGGCCGGAGTCTACGTCACCGGCCGCGGATCGGACGGGCCCGGCGCCCCGGAGGCCGGGGGTGCGGGTTGAGCCCCGCCCCCGCCTGCGCCTGAGGCCGCCGGCGGGTCTCGGGGGCGTCCTCCTGGTGGCGCTGGGGTGGCTGCTTCTCCTGCCGGAGGCGGCCTGGGCATGGGGCCCCGGGACGCACGTGGCCCTGGGGGAGGCGGTCCTGTCGTGCCTCTGGCTGCTTCCCCCGGCGGTGCGCCAGCTCCTGGAGCGCCACCCGCTCCACTTCCTCTACGGCTCCATGGCCGCCGACATCTCCTTCGCGAAGAAGTACGTGCCCGAGGGCCGCCATTGCCACAACTGGCACGTGGGCGAGGAGATCCTTTCCGAGGCCGAGGGAAGCGCGCTGCAGGCGGTCGGGTACGGCTATCTCGCCCACCTGGCCGCCGACACCATCGCCCACAACCTGTTCGTTCCGCGGCAGCTCCTGCTCACCAGCACGACCCAGGCGCTGGGGCACGCGTACTGGGAGCACCGCATGGACGTCCACGTGGGAGAGGAGTACCTGCGCAAGGCGCGTGGCATCGTGATGGACCACGACCACGAGGACGCCGACGCGCTCTTCGACAGGGTGCTCTCCCACACGATCTTCAGTTTCGACACCAACCGTCGGATCTTCCGCGGGATGATCCGCTTCTCGGGCCACGACCGGTGGAAGCAGGTCTTCGAGCGCATGCTCCAGTACTCCCGCTTCGACCTCCCGGACGAGGCGGTGCACCGGTACCTGGCCCTCTCCTTCGACCACGTCATGGACTACCTGGTGAACCGGAACGGATCGACGCCCGCGTCCCTCGACCCGGTGGGCGATCTGAACCTCCGTCTGGCGAAGAAGGTGCGCCACCTGGCGATGGCCGACGGAGCGGCCGACGACGCGTCGGTGCTGGACCAGATGGCCGATGACTTCTTCCCGTTCCCCCAGGGCGAACTGGTGTACTGGCCCCGTCTGCAGCGCGCCCGGCGAGAGGGGCCGGAGGCGGCCGAGGAGGCGCCCCCCGGGGAGTTGCACGCGCCCGCGCTGGACGGACCCTTCGAATCGGACGACGGAGCGCGCAGGGCCCGCCTGGGAATGGACCGGACGCCCTGACGGCGCCGGATCCGGCATGACATGCCTCCCCGTCTGGAGACGCTGATGCGGGCTCGATCGCTCCTGGCCACCTTCCTCGCGCTCGCGACGCTGGCGAGCGCCGCGTGCGTGGGAGCCCGCGGCGCACCCGGCACCGCGGCCGCAGCGCCGCCCGCCGGGGTCCTCGCCCCGCCCCCGATCTCCGGCGTGGGTGACTCCCTCGAGCCGTCACCCGCGGCGCCGGCCGATCTGGACGTGGAGGAGCTCACGGTGGAGCGCGTGCGTGACGATCTGGCGGCGGGCCGCTACAGCGCGGTGGAGCTGACCCGGGCGTTCCTGGATCGGATCGAGCGGTACGAGGACCACTACAACGCGTTCGTCTCCCTCAACCCGGGCGCCCTGGCCGCCGCGGCCGCGCTGGACGCGGAGTACGCCGAGACGGGCCCCCGCGGGCCGCTGCACGGCGTCCCGGTGGTGATCAAGGACAACATCGACCATGCCGGCCTGGTCACCACCGCGGGCTTCGAGGGCTTCAGCAGCGCGACGGGGGGCGTCGACATGATTCCCGGCGACGACGCGGCGGTGGTGGAGCGGCTGCGCGAGGCGGGCGCCGTCATCCTGGGCAAGACCAACCTTCCCGACTTCGCGGGCCACGGGACCCGCACCAACAGCACCGTGGCGGGCGTCACGCTGAACCCGTACGACCCGACGCGGGTGCCGGGCGGCTCCAGCGGCGGTACCGCGACCGCCGTCAACGCGAGCTTCGCGGTCCTCGGCGTCGGGACCGAGACCGGGGGCTCCATCGAGAACCCGGCATCGGCCCAGGGGCTGGTGGGCGTGAAGCCCACCTACGGGCTCGTCCCGCTCGAGGGCATCGTTCCCATCGACGCCACCTACAGGGACGTGGCGGGGCCCCTCGCCCGCACGGTGCACGACGCGGCCGTCACCTTGGACGTCTTGGCGGGCCCGACCGTCGAGGACCTCGCCACGTACGCCGCCGAGGGTCACGTTCCCGACGGCGGCTACGTGACGGCCATGAACACGCACACCCTGGCGGGCAAGCGCTTCGGGCTGGTGGGACCGGGCTGGCGCGACAGCTTCCTGCCGCTGGCCCCCGAGACGGAAGCGCTGTACCGGCGCGCGGTGCAGGTCCTCGAGGCCCGGGGCGCCGAGGTGGTGGAGGATCCCTTCCTGGGGAGCGGCTTCGTCGAGCACTACGACGAGAGCCCCCGGGTTCCCACCGGCGGCGCCCACGACATGCTCGTGTACCTCCAGGGCCTGGGCCCCGGCGCCGCCTTCCACAGCATCGAGGAGTGGGAGGCCATCACGGGCCGCACCTTCGGGCGCGAGAACCGGGTGCGCTCGCCCGCCCGCCCCAGCGCCACGGAGGAGGGAGACGCCTGGCAGGCGTGGCGAAGGGAGCTGCGGGCCATCTTCCGGCGGGTGATGGAGGAGCACGCCCTGGACGGCCTCTTCTTCCCCCAGGCCGGCGCGCCCATCGGCGACCTGGTGGAGGACCCGGAGCGTCCGGACCACAACCCCAACAACTTCCCCGAGCTGCCCAGCAACGTGGTCAACGACCTGGGTGTCCCGGTGGTGACGCTGCCGTTCGCCTACTACGACGACGGGACCCCGTTCGCCGTGGCGTTCATCGGCGACCTCTGGAGCGAGGCGGCGCTGCTCGGGTGGGCCCGGGAGCTGGAGGACGTGGCCGGCGCGCGCGTCCCACCCCGGCTGACGGCGCAGCCGGAGGGCTGACCGGGCGGCCGCCCCGGCGAGGGCTCCGACCCCTGAACAGAAACGCCGACGCATCCGGTGATCGCCCGCGGAGCGGTGAAGAACCGTGCGGATGGTCGCGTCGCATTCATGGTCGCCGGTCGCCCGCCGGGCGGAGAAAAGCGACCCAGATGGACGGGACCGGCGCCAGATCCGCGACGCCATGCCCTCGCCCGACG
>JAHWKH010000093.1 GCA_019347995.1 Gemmatimonadota bacterium
GCCCTTCGGGTTGGGGGCAGCACGGGGCCCTCTCCGTCGTTGGCGCCCCTCGCCGTAGCTACGGCTATGCCTTCGGGGCGCCGCCTAGGATAGAACCCCGTGGTGCCCCCAACGCGCGCCGCTCCCCTTCTCCAACACCCCTCTCAAGGTCAGACCCCGAGCTCCACGGGTCGCCTCGACGGCGTCCCTCCTCCCCCGTGTCCCGGACGTTCCCCGTGCCCTCCGAACCCGCCCCCCCTGAAGGCGACTCCGCGGCAAGCTCCGCCGACGGCGCCCCCCCGACCGCCACCTCGGGCTCGGGAGCCGTGGGATCCCCGGCCCCCATGGCCACGGGTGCCTTCGACGTGGTGGTGGTGGGCGGGGGTCCGGCGGGGCTGTCCGCAGCGCTGGTCCTGGGGCGCTGCCGCCGCTCGGTGCTGGTCCTCGACGACGGAGAGCCCCGCAACGCCGTGGCCCCGGCCCTCCACGGCTTCCTGACCCGGGACGGCACGCCGCCCCTCGAGCTGCTCCGGGCGGGTCGCGAGGAGCTGGAGCGCTACGGCGTGGCGGTGCGCCAGGAGCGGGCGATGGGCGCCCGCTGCGTCGACGACTGCGCGCCGCTCGAGCCCATGTTCGAGGTGACGCTGGCCAACGGGGGGAAGGTGACCGCCAGGCGGCTCCTCCTGGCCACGGGCGTGAGGGATCGGCTCCCGGAGGTGGAAGGCGCTCGCCGATACTACGGGCGGGGCGTCTACCACTGCCCCTACTGCGACGCCTGGGAGCACTCCGACCAGCCGCTGGCGGTGCTGGGCGCGGACGCGGACGCCGTCGCGGCGGCGCTGGGCCTGCTCACGTGGTCCACGGACGTGACGCTGCTGCTGGACGGCGGTGAGCTCCCGGCGGCCGCGGCGGAGCGGCTGAGCCGGAACGGCGTCTCCACGGCGTCCGCGCCCGTGGTCGAGATCCTCGGCGACGGCGAGCGGGCCCACGGGGTGGCCCTGGAGGGAGGCGAGGAGCTGCGCGTGGGCGCGGTGTTCTTCCACACGCAGCGCCATCAGGCGTCGGACCTTCCCGACATGCTGGGCTGCATCCTCGACGAGAACGAGGACGTGAAGGTGCGCGGTCCCCAGAAGACGGGTGTGCCGGGGCTCTTCATGGCGGGCGACGCCGACGGAGACGTTCAGTTCGTCATCGTCGCCGCCGCCGAGGGCGCGCGGGCGGCCGTCGCCATCAACCACGACCTGCAGAAGGAGGAACGCGCGTGATGGTGGACGCATGAGGCGGCTGATCCTGTTCGACATCGACGGCACGCTCATCCGGGGCGGTCCCGCGAAGGACGCCTTCCGGGTGGCCCTGATGGAGGCCTTCGGAACGAGCGGCGCCATCGAGGACCACGACTTCTCGGGCAAGACGGACCCCCAGATCGCCAGGGAGCTGGTCACCGGCGCGGGGCTCTCCCCCGCGGAGGTGGAGCGTGGCTTTCCCGCGCTGTGGCGCCGCTACCTGGCGGAGCTGGAGGCGCGGCTCCCCGGGCACCCCGTGGACGTTCTTCCCGGCGTGCTCGCCCTGCTGGACGCCCTGGAGGCGTCCGGGGAGGTGGCGCTGGGGCTGGTCACCGGCAACATCGCCCCGGGGGCGCGGCTCAAGCTGGGCTCGGCGGGCATGGCGGACCGCTTCGCGGTGGGCGGCTTCGGATCGGACTCGGAGGACCGCAACGAGCTTCCCGCCATCGCCATGGAGCGGGCCCGGCGCGCCTGGAGCCGGGAGTTCGCGGGCGACGCGGTGGTGATCGTGGGGGATACGCCCCGTGACGTGGCGTGCGGCCGACACGGCGGATGCCGCACGCTGGCGGTGGCTACGGGCCGCTTCGGGCTCGACGAGCTGCGGGACTCGCGGCCCGACCACCTGCTCGAGGATCTTTCCGGGACCGAGCGGGCGCTGGAGCTGTTGCTGGACGGGCGCTGACGCCCGAACCATCTTCCGGTCGGACGTGTACCGGTCCCCGTCCCCCGTTCCTCGACAGCGGAGTCAGCATCGTGGCGAAGAAGACACGCCAGGCCGCCTCAGGCGGCTCCGAGATGAAGAAGTTCTACTGGATCCTCGGTATCGTCGCCGTAGTGGCCATCGGCGTGGTGGGATACTCCATCGGCACGAGCGCCATCGGCTCGGCCGTGGCCGAGCCCGTGGACGTGGAAGGCCTCGACGACCCCACCCGGCTCGTCGAGCTGGCGCAGGGGGTCACCATGGGAGATCCCGACGCGCCCATCACCATCATCGAGTTCGGTGACTACCAGTGCCCCGGCTGCGGAGCCTTCGCGCAGCAGGTGAAGCCCCAGATCGAGTTCGCCTACGTCGAGCCCGGCACGGCCAGGTTCGTCTACTACGACTACCCCATCATCAACGCCCACCCCCAGGCGTTCCTGGCGGCCCGTGCGGCCCGCTGCGCCGGCGACCAGGACCGATACTGGGACTACCACACGGTCCTCTTCCAGAACCAGGGCCGCTGGTCGGGCAGCGGCAACGCCGCGGGGGCCTTCATCTCCTACGCCGAGGAGCTCGCTCTGGACGCCGACGCGTTCGAGGCCTGCCTCAGGAGCGACCGCCACGCCGACGTGGTGACGGCCAACATGCGCCTGGGCCAGGAGCTGGGCGTCCCTGGAACGCCGACGGTGATGGTGAGCCGGGGCCAGGGGATGGCGCGGCGCGTCAGCGGGAACAGCTTCCAGGCGATCCAGGACGCGGTGGAGTCGCTCCAGCAGCCCCAGGGCGAGGGCGGCGAGCGGTGAGCCAGGAGCCTGTCCGCGTCCGGCTCCTCTTCGTCGACGACGGGGAGTACCATAGGGAGACCATCGTCGTCCCCGCCGCCGCGCTGGAGAGCCACGAGCGTCTCATCGACGCGCTCCGGGAGGACCCCGCGGTCCTCAAGGACGTGTGGATCGACGTGGGCCGGCTGTGCGCCGCCTACCGGGTGGAGAACGGGGAGGGCTAGGGGGCGGCCCTCACCCCCGCGCCAACGCCTCGAGGGCCCGCTCCCGGGTCCAGGCGTCTACCACGGCAGGCGGCCACGCCCCCTGCCGCGCCCACGCCAGCAGCGTCTCGGCCTCCTCCTCGGCGCGGTCCGCCGTGGCCGCGTCCACCCAGCCCGCCTCCGCGGCCTCGTCCAGCTCGTCGCGGTCGAGGATGGCGGGAGGGCCGTCGGCGGGGATCCAGACGTCCAGAAAGAGGTCGGTCGTGCGCCATTCGTGCCCCGCGTCGATCTGGACGGGCGTGAGCACGTTGGCGTAGACGCCGGTGAAGCGGCCCCGGGCGTCGTGGAAGCGGCCGATGTCGTGCCAGGCGCCGGGAAACGTGAACCACACCACGTCGGCGCCGTCCTCCAGGACCACGCGGCCCTCCACGGTCAGCGGCGCGTCGAGCTCGAGATCGGTGGCGAGGGTGATCTTCACGTCCGGGCCGTCGTGGAGCAGCCACTGCTCGTGGACGCGGAGGCGATCCGGCGGGCGCAGGTAGTGGATGCGCACCCGGGGCGGGCTCAAGGCGCCGGGTCGTCCTCGGGCGGCACGGCCTCCACCAGCACGTCCATGATGCCGCCGCACACGGCGGGGCTCCACGAGAGCAGGTCGCGGGTGAGGTCGACGCGCACGCGGCGCGGGCGGCCCGTGCGGATCACCTCCCGCGCGGCCTCCAGCACCTCGGCTTCGCCGCAGCCGCCTCCCACGGTGCCCACCAGGCCCTCCTCCGGGTCCACCAGCATCTTCGTGCCGGCCTTGCGCGGGGTGGAGCCGCGCGTGGCCACGACCGTGGCGAGGGCGCACGTACGGCCGCCGAGGGCCTTCTCCACGAGGGCGCGGTACAGCTCGCGGTCTTCCTGTCGGATCATGGCTCCTTGTCGCCTTCTGCTTCCGGGTTCGTTCCACGGGTGGGGAAGAAGCGTTCCAGCACGCGCTCCTCGTCCTTGAGGGGAGCGCCCGTCCCCCCGCGCCACAGCATCACGATCTCGGCGGCCACGGCCACCGCGATCTCGGCCGGCGTCTCGGCGGCGAGGTCGAGGCCCACCGGGGCGCGCACCGCCGCCACCCGCTCCCGGGGCAGGCCCTCCTTCAGGAGCTGCTCGTAAGTGGCGCGCACGCGGCGCCGGCTTCCGATCATACCGATGTAGCGGGGCGGCGGGTCCGAAGCCAGCAGGCGCAGGAGGCACTCGTAGTCGTACTTGTGTCCCCGCGTCACCAGCACCACGTGGGTGAGGGGGCCCACGCGCACCGTCGAGAAGGGATCCGAGAAATCCACACGGTCGACCTGGTCGGCCTCCGGGAAGCGCTCCCGGGTGGCGAACTCCGGCCGGTCGTCCAGCACGGTGACGCGAAAGCCCAGGAGCGCGCCCACCGCGGCCAGGGGCTGTGCGATGTGGCCGGCCCCCACCACCACGAGCTCGGGAACGGGATGATGGAGCTCCAGGTACAGCTCGACGGGGCCTCGGGGCCCCTCCACCTCGTGGAGCCCCTCCTCCTCTTCGCCGGCGACCACGGCGGCGGCGAGCGCGGCCGCCCGCCGGTCGAGGGCCTCCCCACCCAGGGATCCCCGGCGGGCCCCGTCCCTCGCCACGACCATGCGGGCGCCGGCGTCCTCCGGCCGCCCCCCGGCGCCGGCGCGGACCACGAGCACCGCGGTCTCGCCCGCGTCCAGGGCCGTGAGCACCGCGCGCGCCGCCGCGGCGGGGGAGAGGGGGCGGCTCATCGGTCCGGCCCGCCGGGCCCGGCGGGATCCACGTGGCGGCGATAGGCCGCCGGGTCGTCGATGTCGGCCAGGATGCCGGGGTCGTCCACCTCCACCTCCCTCAACGCTTCGGCGTGCCGTCGGAGCACGGTGCGTGCGCCCTCGTCGAGCCCGCCCTCGAGGAGCTCGGGGAAGAGGGCGCGCGAGAGGAGGACCGGGTGCCCCCTGCGGCCGTCGTGCACCGGCAGCACGGCCACCGCGCCACCGTCGCGGAACGCCGCCAGCAGCTCCTCCACGGTGCGCCCCTTCACCAGCGGGTGGTCCACGGGCAGGAAAGCCACGGCGTCCTCGCTCCCGTCCAGCGCGCGCAGCGCGGTTCGCAGCGACGAGATCGGCCCCTCCGAGGGGTCGGGATTGGCCACTACCCGTGCGCCGGCGCGTCGCGCCGCCCGCGCCTCCGCTCCGGCGGGGTCCCGCACCACCGTCAGGACGGGCCCGCATCCACCCCGGGCGAGCGCCGCGACGACGCGCTCCACGAAGGTGCGGCCTCCTGCGTCCAGCAGCGCCTTGCTCGTCCCCATGCGCCGCGAGAGACCGGCGCACGGCACCACTCCGGCGACCCTCAGCCGCCGAACGCCCGATAGAAGGTCTGGTCCTTCTCGGCCAGCTCCCGGACGAGGGGCGCCGGCTCGAAGCGGTGGCCATGGCGCGCGTGGAGCTCCTGGAGGGCTGCGTACACCCGCCTGGGATGCAACGTGTCCGCGAAGCGGAGCAGGCCGCCGCGGAAGGGCGGAAAGCCCGTGCCCATGATCAGCCCCAGGTCCACGTCGCCGGCGCGGCCCACGATGCCGTCTTCCAGGACCCGCGCGGCCTCGTTGATCATGGAGAGCACCAGCCGGTGCCGGATCTCCTTCTCGTCCACGCCCCCCCTGTCGGTGGGCACGGCGCCCCCCAGATCGGCGTAGACGGTCTCGTCCACGCCCTGCTCCTTGTCGTCCTCGTAGACGTAGAACCCGCGGCCGCCCTTGCGGCCGACCCGGCCGCTGGCCGCCACCGCCACCAGCGGCGGAGACGGGAGGAGTCGCTCGCCGAACGCCTCGTGCAGCGTCTGTCCCGCATGGCGCGCGATGTCGATGCCGACCTCGTCCACCAGCCGGAGGGGCCCCATGGGCATGCCGAAGCTCTTCGCCGCGGCGTCCACCTCCTCGACCGAGGCTCCATCGACCAGCAGCCAGCCCGCCTCGTTCAGATAGGGCCCCAGGATGCGGTTGACCAGGAAGCCCGGCCCGTCCTTCACCACCACCGGGACCTTCCCCAGATCGACGGCCAGTCGGTAGAGCGTCGCCACGGTCTCGTCGTCCGTGTGACGGCCCTTCACCACCTCCACCAGCGGCATCTTGTGGACGGGGTTGAAGAAGTGGAGCCCGCCGAAGCGATGGGGCCGCTCGAGCCCCTCGGACATGGCGTCCACCGACAGCGACGACGTGTTCGTCGCCATCACGCAGCCGTCGCCGACCCGCTCCTCGGCTTCGCCCAGGACCTGGCGCTTCACGTCCATCCGCTCCACGACCGCCTCGACGACCAGGTCCGCGGATCCCAGCCCGTGGTACTCCACGCCTCCCGACACGCGCTCCATGGCCTGGTCGGCCTCGCGACGCGCCATCTTCCGCTTCTCCACGGCCTTGTCGAAGAGGCCGCGGGCGTGCTGGAGCCCGCTGGCCACGGCTTCGTGGTGGATGTCCTTCATGCGCACGCGCCGGCCCCGATACGCGAGCAGCTGGGCGATGCCACCGCCCATGACGCCCGCTCCCAGGACCACGACCGACTCGACCGGTTTCCCTACGACTCCCGCCGGCGCGCCGGTCTCCTTGCGCGCCCTCTCCCGCAGGCGGAAGACGTGGAGGAGGTTCTTGCTCACCGGCGTCGCGATGAGCTCGCCCGCCACCTCCGCCTCGCGCCGCAGGGAGCGCTCCACGGACCCCCCGAGAGTCTCGTCCAGCAGGTCGAGGATGCGCAGCGGAGCCGGATAGTGCCCCCCCGTCTGGGCCATGACCCGCTTGCGCGCCGTGCGCAGGACGAGCTTCCGGCCGGGGGCGGTGTCCTCCACCAGGCGCTTCGCGAGGCCTCGCTTCGGACGGGCCGGGCCGGCATCGCCGGCGGCGGCCGCCAGCGCGAAGTCGAGCGCCTTCTGCCGGAACAGGTCGGCCGGCAGCACCTCGTTCACGAGGCCGATCCGCTTCGCCTTCGACGGCGACACGGTATCGCCCGTCAGCAGCATCTCCAGGGCCGCCTGCAGCCCCACCAGCCGGGGAAGCCGCGTGGTGCCGCCCCAGGCCGGCAGGATGCCGAGCTGGACCTCGGGGAGGCCGATCCGCGTGCTGGGCGCGTCGGAGGCGATGCGGTAGGTGCAGGCGAGGGCGAGCTCGGTCCCGCCGCCCATGCACACACCGTGGATGGCGGCGACGGTCGGGACGGGGAGCTCCTCCACGTCCATGAAGATCGCCTGACCCAGGCGGGACGCCGCCTCGCCCTCGCGCGGGTCCTCCACGGCCGCGACGGCTTCCACGTCGGCGCCGGCGATGAAGCCCGTCGATTTTCCACTCCACACGACGAGGGCCCGCATCTGGCCGGCGGTGGCCATCGCCTCGGCCTCCTCCATCAGGGACGCGAGGCGCCGCATCACGCCTTCGGTCAGGACGTTCTGCTTCCGCTCCGGATCGTCGAACGTGAGCCATGCGATCCCGTTCCCGTCCACCTGGAGCGTGGGAGTCGGGTGCAGCTCGCGCTCGGACGGCGCCGGATCGTGGTCCATGGATCGGTCCTCACGGGATGGTGTTTCCGCCACGAAGAAAACCCCGGGCACCGCCTGGGGTGCCCGGGGCCGTCCGGCGGACCGCCGCGTGGCGCCGCGCCGGCTGAGTGGCGCCGCGTCGGCCTGTCATGGTAGAAACCGAGGAGAACACCAGGATGCCCAGAATCACTCGCGGACTCGGCCTCGCCGCCGTCGCACTGCTCGCGGCGTGCGTAGCGGACGACGATCCGACCAGCAGTCTTCCGCCGGCGACGCGGACGAACTTCATCGTGCTGGCCGACCACGCGAACCCGAACTTCACGGTGCTCGTGAACGGTCAGGCCGAGGGCAA
>JAHWKH010000094.1 GCA_019347995.1 Gemmatimonadota bacterium
TGCCCCGGGTCTCGCGCGACTTCATCATCGTCGCACCTCAGCGGCTTCAGCTTCGGCGGGAGCGGAGTGTTCGAGGGCGTTCCCGGCGACCGCGTGTGGCTGGACGAAGGCGCCGACCACGTCGGTTCCGCCAGGCGCGCCTACGCAGACGGGCGGATCTACGCCTGGCTGCTGGCGAGGAGGCTCCGCGGCTGAAGGGGAGGTCCCTCAGCCCCCCGCACGCGCCCGGTAGTCCAGCGGCGGCTCGCGGTCGCCCAGGAGGGGCTCGTACTGGAAGTCCCGGCCCCGCCGCTCCTCGAACTCCGCCCGGATCGCGGCGACCCGCGACGAGTCGGAGAAGAGGTCCACGGCGGTCAGGGCCAGCGTCTTGGCCGCCACCATCATGCCCTTGGAGCCGATGGACGTGCCGCCGGCGGCGATGGCCTGCCAGGTGTGGGCCGAGGTGCCCGGCACCCATGTAGCCGTGGACAGGGTGGCGGTGGGCACGGTCCAGCTCACGTCGCCGGCGTCGGTCGAGGCGTACGTCCGCTGCCATTCGAACGGCCGCACCTCGGCTGCCGAAGCCAGAGGCGGCGCGTCGGCGGGGAGCGAGGCGCGAAGTGCCTCGGCGAAGCGGCGCTCCTCCTCGTCGTAGGGCACACCGCCCACGTGCTCCAGGTTCCTGTGGACGACCTCCTGGAGCGCCACCACGGGCAGCCTCGAGTAGGAGCCGCCGATGACCTCGTGCTCCACGGTCGTCTCCGTTCCCATGGCGGCGCCGCGGGCGGCGAGGACCAAGCGGTCGAAGATGGAGCGCACCACCTCGGGCTCGGGATGGCGCACGTAGTAGTAGACCTCGGCGAAGTCGGGCACCACGTTGGGCGCGCTGCCCCCGGAGGTGATGACGTAGTGGAGCCGGGTCTCCTGGGGCACGTGCTCACGCAACATGTTGGCCATGTCGTTCATGGCCTCGACGCCGTCCAGCGCCGAGCGGCCCACGTCGGGCGCGGCGGCCGCGTGGGACGAGACGCCGGAGAAACGGAACTTGGCCGACTTCACCGCCAGGTTGGAGCCGGGGCTGGCGTCGTTGCGATCGCCCGAGTGCCAGGAAAGCACCAAGTCGACGTCGTCGAACAGGCCGGCGCGCACCATGTAGACCTTGCCCGACCCGCCCTCCTCGGCTGGGGTGCCGTAGAGGCGGATCGTGCCCTCGCTCCCGGTTCGCCGGAGCCATTCGGCGGCCGCGATGGCCGCGGCCGAGGAGGCGGTGCCGAAGAGGTGGTGCCCGCACGCGTGACCGGCGTGCTTGCCCTCGATGGGCTGGCGCGTCGGCACCGCGTCCTGGTTGATGCCGGGCAGCGCGTCGAACTCGGCCAGGAGGCCGATGACCGGTGAGCCGCTGCCGTAGCTGGCCACGAACGCGGTCGGGATGCCGGCCACCCCTTGCTCGATGGTGAAACCGGCGCTCGCCAGCTTCCGCTGGAGGAGTGCCACGCTCTTCTCCTCCTGGTAGCCCAGCTCCGCCAGGTGCCAGATCTCCATGGCCACGTCGGTCAGCTCGCCCCGGCGGGCGTCCAGGAAGGAGCTCACGTCGTCTCTGGACATCTGGGCCGCCGCCGGGGCGGGCGCCGCGGCGATTCCCCCGATCATGGCTGCGACGAGAAGCGGGGCGGGGTGGCGGCGCATGGGTCCTCCCGGTGAGGCGATTGCGATCGTGGGACTCGGGCGTGGAGCCTCCACGATGAGCTGGCGGGCGGAGTCTGTCCACGGGGCGAGGCGCCGCCGCCGCGTATCATCGAGTCCGTTTCTTGCTTGGGAGGGACCCCGAAGCGCCGCCGAACGCGCGGCGCCCGGGCGAGGAGATCACATGGACATCAAGGAAAGAGTGGGGGAGACGCTGGAATCCGCGGGTGAGCGTCTGGTGTCGGCCAGCGAGACACTGGCCTCGGCCGCGCGGCGCACCGGGGTGGCGGCGTCGGGCGCGGTGAAGGCGGCCGGTGACAAGGCCCGCGAGGCGGGCCAGAAGGTCCGGGACGGGCGGGCGCGCAAGGCGTCCGCGAGCAAGCGGTCCGGAGCTAAGAAGTCGGCCGCGAAGAGGTCCTCGGCGAAGAAGTCGGGCGCGAAGAAGTCCGCCACGAAGAAGTCGACCGCGAAGAAATCCACCGCGAAGAAATCCTCGGGCTCGAAGAAATCGTCCGCAGCGAAGAAATCCCGGTCCGCCGCCAGGTCGGCGTCCGCGAAGAAGTCCGCCGGGAAGAGGTCCTCGACCGCGAAGAAGTCCGTGGCGAAGAAGGCTTCGACCTCGAAGAAGTCCTCGGGTGCGAAGAAGTCCTCGGGCGCCAAGAAACGCGGCTGACGCGCAGGCCGATCCGGCGCCGCCCTACCCGGGCAGCTCGATCTCCGGCTCCTCGGAGAACGGACGATAGAGCACGGCCGTGCGCCCGATGGTCTGGGCCACCTGCACGCCGTCCAGGGCGGCCACGATGGCGTCGGCGCTGTCGCGCGCGTCCTCTGGAGCGCCTTCCAGCACCTTCACCTTGAGGAGCTCGCGGGTGTTGAACGCCTCCTCCACGTTGCGGAGGAGGGCATCGGTGACGCCTTCGCTCCCGACGTGCACCACGGGCTTGAGGTGGTGGGCCAGCGACCGCAGGTGGGCGCGCTGCTTCGGGGTGAGGCTCATGGCTTCACCCCCGCCGCCCGCAGGAACCGCTTCGCCAGCTGCTCCATGCGGGCGTCGCCCTCGGCGCGGGCCTTCTCCAGGAGGTCCCGGACGTGGGGGACCAGCTCGGACTGGCCCCAGCGGCGGCCCGTGGCGCGCTCGGCGCCCAACGAATCGCCCTGGTCGGCCCCCTGGAGGAGCGCCCGGGCCGCGGCCTCCTCGTAGTGCTTCGACCCGGGGTCGGGAAGGTCGTAGCTGGGCTCGGGCGTGAGGCCCGCGTCCTCGTTGACGAACGCTCTGGACATGGTCTTCCCCTGATGGTGATCCGGCGCGACCCGCGGAGGGTGCCGGCCCGCCACTCTCGGGGCAAGGCGCCCGTCAGCGGCGCTCCACGCTGCTCACGGCCAGCGTGATCCCCTGCATGCAGATGGACATCTCGGCGATGGTGCCTTCCACCACCACGCGGTCGCCCGCCTGGAGGCCTGCCGTGTCGCCGCCGGCCAGGGTGTAGATCGTCCCGTCCGGGGTGCGGATGGCGGGGCATTCCACCCCCTCGTCGGTCACCTCGCCCTCGACGCGCACCGTGCCTCCGGCGGCCGTCACGTGGAAGGCGTCGGACACGGCTCTGGGATCGTCGGCCGGTGCAGCGAGCACGAAGACGTAGCGCCGATCGCCCTCGGCCCACGAGGGAACCGCGACCGTCGTCGAGACGCCGCCGTCGGGTCCGGCGGTGACCGTCTCCAGGACGTCGTACTCCGACTGAGGGGGGCCGAATCCGATCCGGATCTCGCTGCCGGGCGGGAATCCGGTGCCCCGGAGGCGGACGTCCGTCCCGGCGGGGCCGCTCCGCGGCGAGACGCCCGTGATGGTGGCCGCGCCGGGCGCGGGGTCCGGATCGGGCTCACCCGGGACCTCGTTGCCCGGCGTGCCGTCGCCGTCGGCGGTGGCGCAGGCGGCGAGCAGCAGGGCCACGGAGAGCGTGGCGATCCTTCCGGGGAGGGGGTGCGCGGCCATCGTGCTGTTCCTTCTCACGGGTACGGAGGTCACGGGTGCGGAGGCGAATCGATCCGAACGGGCAGCCACTTTCGTGCCGCAGCGCGCCCGTCTTGGGCCGGCCGGTTCAGCCCAGGGGGTTGTCCGGGTCCACGGGCTCCACATCGACGCCCCTCCCGTGCATCTCCATCTTCTGCATCATGTTGAGCTGCCAGAGGTGCACGCGGCTGGCGCGCACGTCGTGGTTCGTCTCCACGATGAGGTAGGCGATGTCGCCCCCTCCCCACAGGAGGCCCGCCATGATCACGAGCTGGGCCACCTCCAGGAGCAGGATGGGAAGCGCTCCGACGCCGTCCTGCGAGACGCCGATGATCACCTCGGCCATGATGAGCAGGGTCACCGCGACGGCGAGCCCCTTGAAGAGCTTGCCGATGTACTTGAGGCTCTCGTGGGGCTCCAGGATGTCGCGTCCCGGCATCTCCCATGGTTGGCGCTCTCCTGTCGCCTCCTCCTGGACATCGCCCTCCCTGGGCTCCTCGCTCATGGCCTTCTCCTTTTCTTACTGGACGCTGCGGTAGCTCTCGTACCGCTTGAGGATCTTGCTCACGTACTGCACGGGCTCGATGCCGCGGACGTAGCCGTGCTGCACGACCTCGTCGCGGTAGACGGCCGGCTTGGATTTCTGCAGGAGCCAGTAGGCCACGTCCTCCCACCGCGTGGGGTCGTCGCCGTGCTTGGCGGCCAGGCGCTGGGCATCGAGGACGTGGCCGCGGCCGGCGTTGTAGGAGGCGAGGATGAACTTGCGCCGCTCCTCCTCGTCGCTGATCTCGTCCTGCCAAAGGCCCGAGAGCCACTGGAGGTAGCGCACGCCGCCCTGCACGTTCTCTTCGGGATTGGTGGGGTTGCTCACGCCCATCTCCCTCGCGGTGCGCGGCATGAGCTGGAGAAGGCCGCGGGCGCCGGCCCACGACCGCGCCCGGGGGTCGAACCTCGACTCCTGCGCCACCTGTGCCGCGAGTAGTCGCCAGTCCCAGCCCAGGCCGGCGGCCTCCCGGGAGAGGAGGCTGTCGTACGGCGAGATCTGGCCCGTCTCGGAGGCCATGTAGGGATCCTCCGTGCGTTCCTGGTAGCCCTTCTGATCGACGAAGTACTTGATGTAGAGCTGCTGGCGGAGCTGCCGCCGCTCCGGGTCGACCAGCCATGTATCCAGCTGCCTCTGGAGCCCCAGGGCGTTCTCTCGCACGGCCCACACGACGGGCTGCTCAGGCCCCACCACGGGCGTGACGACGATGTTGGTGAAGCGGGTCTGCGAGAGCTCGGCCAGGTTCTGTGGAGAGACGGTGAGGCGGATGCGCCCCTCGGCCACCGCCTCGATGAGCGGCTCCACCTGGTCGGCCTGGGCCACCTCCACCAGCTCGATGTCCTGGCCCAGGGAATCCGACAGCTCGGTGATGCGGGTGTAGTAGTCGGAGGCCGAGGTCACGTGGACGGTGTCCCCCCCGAGCTCCGACGGCCGGCGCAGGAGGCGCGCCTGGATCTCCAGCGGCGGGGGCACCTGTATGGGGTCGCCGGGAGCGTCGACGATCGCCGTGTCGGCGCCGACGACCTCCTCCACGTCGACGGCGGTATCGGGTCCCGTGGGCTCTCCGGCCGCGCCCTCCCCCCCGGTGGTGCGCTGTACCACCACGGGAGCGGTGGAGTAGAGCGGCCGCGTGAGGGCCACGACGCTCTCGTACTCGGGAACCAGCGTCAGGCGCGCGGCGACCACGTCGCCTTCCCCCCGATTCAGCATCCGGAAGAGGTCCGCGCGGCTCCTCGCCACCACGGTCCGCAGGGCCAGGTCGTGGTCCTCCGCGAAGGCCTCGAGCATCTCGTACTCGAAGCCCATGGGCTCGCCCCGGTGGATGAAGTACCCGGTGGAGTTGAAGGTCAGGACGGCGCTGAGGGTGTCACGGGCGACGATGGAGTCCCAGTCGAGGTCCACCGGCCGGGGCAGGTCCTCCATGATTCCGGCCGGACCCTCGGCATCGACACCCTGGGCCAGCGCCCCCCCTCCCCCGGGGGCCGCGGCGGCGCGCAGGTATGCCAGGGGCATGCGCGGCTCGCATGCCGCGGCGGCGAGAACGACGAGGAGAGCCGCTCCTCCGGGGAGGGGCGTCGGGATGGGACGTCTCATGCCGGATCCAGGTAGCAACTACGGTACCGCCACGATCGAGCCAAGGGAGAACGGGACCTGCACGCACCCTTGACCTGAACGGTTCAGATAGGCAACTCTTTCCTGAACCGTTCAGTCCAACCGACGCAAACATCTCCCTCGACCTTCGAGGCGCCACATGCCGATCGATGCACATCTACCCGCGACCCTCGAGGCGCCGCATGGTCGATGACCCGCTGGGGGTGCTCCAGGGCACCCTCGAGCTGCTGGTCCTCAAGACGCTCTCCGGCGGCGATGAGCTCCACGGCTTCGCGATCCTGGACTGGATCCGCGAGAGCACCGACCAGGACCTGGTGGTGGAGGATGGCGCCCTCTACCACGCCCTGCACCGGATGGAGGAGCGCGGTTGGGTCTCGAGCGGCTGGGGCGTCTCGGAGAAGGGGCGGCGGGCCAGGTACTACCGCCTCACGGCGGCGGGCCGGCGGGCGCTGGTCGAGGAGGAGGCACGGTGGCGACGCTACGTCGCGGCCGTGGCGAAGATCGCCCCGGAGGGGACATGACGGCATGGACGGCGCCGCACGGCCCGGTGGCTCGGCTTCCCGTGGCGGGGCCGTGACGTGAGGCGGGAGCGTCCACCCACCCGGCGCCTCTTCCGTCTGGGGCTGGGCGCCCCCCGTGCGCGGCAGGCCGTGGACTGGGAGATCGACCACCATCTCGCGGAGCTCGCCGACCGGCTGGTGGAGAAGGGGTGGGAGGCGGAGGAGGCGGCCCGGGAGGCCGAGCGGCGGTTCGGCGGCGTGCGGGCCTATCGGAGACGGCTGGAGCGCATCGAGCGCAGGAGGGCGACGATGGAGAGGTGGACGGCGTGGATGGTGGCGGGCCGGGAGTCGCTGGTGGGAAGCGCACGGGCGCTGACGCGCCAGCCGGGGCTCAGCGCCGGCGTGGTGCTCACGCTGGGGCTGGGGATCGGGGCCAATGCGGCCATGTTCACGATCCTGGACCGGCTGTTCCTGGCGCCGCCGGCGCACGTGGACAGGCCGGAGGAGGTGCGGCGGGTGGTCGTGGAGCGGAGCTCCCTGGGGCGGCTCTTCCGCGCCGGGATCGGCACCTACCCCGACGTCCTGGACCTGCGGGCCCACGGGGGGCTCGCGGCGGTGGCGGCCTACGACGAGAGGGAGATGACGCTCGGCAGCGGCGCCGGGGCGGAGAAGGTGCGGGCCGTGATCGCCGAGCACACCCTGTTCCCCCTCCTGGGCGCCACCGCGGCCCGGGGGCGTTTCTTCGGGCCGGAGGAGGACCGGCCGGGGGGCGAGCCGGTGGCGGTGCTGAGCCACGAGTACTGGACGCGGGCGGCGGGCGCGGAGCCGGACGTCCTGGGCACTACGTTGGAGCTGGACGGCACGCGCTTCACGGTGATCGGCGTGGCGCCCGCCGGCTTCACCGGCGCCGAGCTGGCGCCCGTGGACGTATGGCTCCCCATGCAGACCGGCGGCGTGGTGGCACAGGGCGGCGACGCGTGGCGCGACAGCCGGGGCCACTACTGGCTGAGCGCCGTGGCCCGGCTCGGGCAGGGCGTGAGCGACGAGGCGGCGTCCGAGGAGGCCACCGCCCTCCACCGGGCCGGCCGGAGCGAGCAGCTCGAGGCGGGCCGCTACGATCCCGAGGTGCGCGTCGCGTTCGACCCGCTCATCCTGGCCCGGGGGCCCGAGGCCAGCGCCGAGTCGAGGGTGGCGCGCTGGCTCGGGGGCGTGAGCCTGCTCCTCCTCGCGATCGTGTGCGCCAACGTGGCGAACCTGCTCCTGGCCCGGGGGACGCGTCGACACCGCGAGGTGGCGGTCCGACTCGCCCTGGGCGTCTCCCGGCGGCGGCTGCTGGCCGGAACCTTCCTGGAGACCGCCATGCTGGGCCTCCTCGGGAGCGCGGCGGGGCTGGCGTTGGCCTACTGGGGCGGCGCCGCCGTGCGAAGGGTTCTCCTGCCGGGCGTCCACTTCCCCGCCGCACTGGGACCGCGGGTGGTCGCGTTCACCGTGGGCCTTGCCCTG
>JAHWKH010000095.1 GCA_019347995.1 Gemmatimonadota bacterium
GATGTATCAGTTGCTTGACCAAGCGTCTCGGGCCACGTCCGACCCGCAGGTGCAGGCGCGGATCGACGAGTTGATTCTCTACACGCGCTATGTCGAACTCTACCGCGCCTACCGCAGCGTTTCGGGCGAGCCGCGGCAGCAGACGCTCGAAGAACTGCTTCGGTTCAGCTACAGCATTCGCGAGACGAATATGGTGCACGTGGCGGCGATCTTCCGCGATCTCCCCCGCCGTGACCGCGGCCTGGACGCCTCGTTCGAGACCCTGTGGTCGGTCGGCTCCCTCGAAGGAGCGGAATGGGAGACCTTCGGCGAGGTCGGGGACGTCGCGTTCGACGCCGCGGGCAACCTCCACATCCTCGACGCCCAGAGCGCCCGGGTGGTGGTGGTCGACCCCCGGGGAAGGCTGCTGCGCACGGTGGGCCGGCCGGGCGAGGGGCCGGGAGAGCTGCGCATGGCGGCCGGGATGGCCGTCCTGCGCGACGGGACGGTGGCCGTGGCGGACCTGGGCCACCGGGCGTTCGTGGTGTACGGTCCCGATGGCGAGTTCCTCCACCAGTCCCCCTTCGGCGGCGACGGGGGCACCACTGTGCTGGGGGAGCTCCTGCCCGAGCCCGCGGGGCGAGGCGTGGTCTCGGCCGGCCGTCGCATGGTGATGGTCCGGCGCGGAGGTCCGGGTGGTGCGACCGAGGACCCGGGCCAACCGATCGTCCGCTTCGACCTGGCCCCGGAAGGGGGCAGCCGCACGCTGCTGCGGGCGTGGGAGCCGCCACCGCCGGAGGGCGGCGGGGCCGGGGCCGTGGCCGGTGGCGCACGCGTGACGATGCCGCCGGAGCGGGCGTTCGAGCCCCGGCTCCTCGCCGCCATGCTCCCCGACGGCTCGCTGGTCTTCTCCGACTCGTCCGCGTACGCGCTGAAGGTGGCCGGCCCCGACGGCCGCGTGAAACGGATCCTGCGACGCCCGCTGGAGCCCCGGCGCACCACCGCCCGCATCCAGGAGGCCGAGAAGCGGCGACGCCTCGCCGAGATGGAGGCGGGCGAGGGGCCGCAGATCAGCGTCCGCACCACCGAGGGCGGCGGCCCACGTACCGTCTCCCAGGACCAGATCAGGGACATGATGCGCCGGCGCATCGACGGGCTGTTGTTCTACCCGGAGGTGCCGGTGGTGCAGGCCGTGGCGGCGGGGTGGAGCGGAAAGGTGTGGGTCCGCCGCCGTGGGCGCGACGCCTTCGAGGACGGGCCGGTGGACGTCCTGGACGCCGCCGCCGGCACGTACCTGGGGACGCTGGAGCCCGCCACGCGCATCCCCGACGCCTTCGGGCCCGACGGCGTGGCCGCCTGGGTCGAGCGCGACGCGCTGGACGTGCCCACGGTTGTGGTGCGGAGGCTTCCGCCGGCGCTGCGCTGAGGGGCGAGGTCCCTTGACGCTCCATGGGACGCCCTGTCTCTTTGGCGCGTCCCGCGCAGGCCGCCCGGTCCGCGGACGATCCCCCCCGAGGAGGCGCCGTGGAGAGGCCCATCGACGTCGAGGTCCAGAAGCACGGAGCGGATTCCATCCAGCGCGAGCTTTTCGGCACGCGTCTGGGATTCGTCCTGGCGGCCGTGGGCAGCGCCGTGGGGCTGGGCAACATGTGGCGTTTCCCCTACCGCGTGTCCGAGGGCGGCGGCGCGGCCTTCGTGGTCCTCTACATCATCCTGACGCTCATCGTGGGCATCCCGCTCATGCTGTGCGAGTTCTCGGTGGGGCGGCGCTCGCGCCTCTCGCCCATCGGAGCGCTCAGGAAGGAGGGCGGTAGGGCCTGGGCGCTCCTGGGAGGGCTGGGCGTGCTCACCGGCTTCCTCATCCTGTCGTACTACTCGGTCATCGCGGGCTGGGTGGTGCGTTACGCCCTCGCGGGCATCGTGGGCGGCTTCCCCAGCTCCCCGGGCGACTACTTCGGTGTCATCACCACCGGCATCGCGCCCATCCTCTACCACCTGGCCTTCATGGTGGTCGTGGTCACCATCGTGATGTCGGGCGTGGAGAAGGGCATCGAGCGAGCCTCGCTCCTCATGATGCCCGCCCTGTTCTTGATCGTGGGCGGCCTGGCCATCTGGGCGGCCACCATGGAGGGCTCGGGGGCCGGCTACGCGTTCTACCTCGCGCCGTCCATCGGGGAGCTGCTGGACCCCACCACCATCGCCGAGGCGGGGGGGCAGGCGTTCTTCTCGCTGAGCCTGGGCATGGGCGCCATGCTCACCTTCTCGTCGTACCTGTCCCGGGACGAGAACCTGAACCGGGAGGCGGTGACGATCGCGTCGTCCGACTTCGCCGTGGCGTTCGTTGCGGGCCTGGTGGTCTTTCCCGTCATCGCGGCCCTGGGTCTGACCGGCGACGTGAGCGCCAGCACGGTGGGCGCCCTCTTCATCGCGCTGCCGGGAGCCTTCGTGGAGATGGGGGCGGTGGGACGGGTGGTGGGCATCCTCTTCTTCGCGGCGCTGACGGTGGGGGCGGTGACCTCGGCCGTATCGCTCCTTGAGGTGGTGACGGCATCGATCATCGACGAGTTCAACGCCAGCCGCCGCTCCGCCGCCGTGGGCGCGGGCGTGCTGATCGCCCTGGTGGGGCTGGTGCCGGCCATGAGCCTCGACGCCCTGGGCATCCTCGATTCCACCACCGAATGGTTCCTCTCGGTGGGCGCGCTCCTGATGGCCCTCTTCGTGGGGTGGCGCATGCGCGACCCGGGGGCGGAGATGCTGCGCGGCGCGACGGGTATGTTCGCCTCCATGGTGCCGGCGATGCTGTTCTTCATCCGCTTCCTCATGCCGCCCATCATCGCGTTCGTCGTCTTCTATTCGGGCCGCACCCTGATGAGCACCATCGCGACGACGTTCGGGCTGTGACCCTCCGGGGCGACTGAGCCCGCCATGTCCCGCTCCGCCGTACGTGGGCGCGAGCCGGGCCGGCGCCGTCGCGGATCCCTTCCGGCGGCGGCGCCGGCCCTCCTGCTCGCGGCGGCGCTGGGGGGCTGCGAGCCGGCCCCACGCTCCGGGGCTGCCCTGGCCGACTCGCCCCAGGTGGCGCTCCTCACCTCGGGCCCGGTGAGCGACGCCGGCTGGTACGCCGGCGCCTACGAGGGGCTCCTGATGCTGCGCGACTCGCTGGGCGTCGCGGTCAGCCACCAGCAGACCCGCACGCCGGCCGAGTTCGACGAGGCGTTCGTCGCCTACGCCGACGCCGGCTTCGACCTGATCTTCGCCCACGGGTTCGAGTACCAGGACGCCGCGATCCGCGCGGGCGGGCGCCATCCCGAGCTGACCATCGTGGTGAGCGGGGGCGGGCGCGTGTCCGACAACGTGGTCCCCCTCATCTTCACGCTGGAGGAGGCGAGCTACCTGGCGGGGATGGCCGCCGCGGGCATGAGCCGCACGGGCGTGGTGGGGATGGTGGGCGGCGTGGAGATCCCGCCGGTGCAGGGGACCTTCCGCGCCTTCGAGGCCGGTGCCCGGGCCCTGGACCCCGACGTCCGCGTCCTGGAGACGTTCATCGGGACCTGGGACGACGTGGCGGCGGCCAAGGAGGCGGCCGTGGCGCAGCTCCGGCGAGGCGCCGACGTGCTCATCCACAACACCGACGCGGCCAGCTTCGGCGTCTTCCAGGCGGTACGGGAGGCGCGCTCCGGCGGCGCGGGCCCCTGGATCATCGGCATGAACCGCGACCAGAACGACATCGCGCCGGAGGTGACGCTGGGCAGCGCCGTGATCCGGATCCCGGAGGCGTTCCTCACCGTGGCGAGGCGCTGGCGGGCGGAGGGGCTGGAGGGGGCCCCCGTGTACGCCGGGCTGGAGGGGAGCGTCGTGGACTGGGTCGTGAACCCGGCGGTCCGCGCCGCCTATCCCGACGCGCTCCTGGCCCGCATCGACGCCGCCCGCGACAGCATCCGGTCGGGCGCCCTGGACGTGCCGCGCGTCGCCTTCGTCGAGGGCGAGCCCGGGCGCTGACCCGCCGCCCGCCGCCATGGATCCGAGCCCCGGGAAAGCGACCGGCCCCGCCGTCGTCGCGCGGGGCGTCTCGAAGCGCTACGGACCGGTGCAGGCCCTGGACGGGGTCCACCTCGAGGTCGCCCGGGGCGAGGTGCACGGCGTGCTGGGGGAGAACGGAGCCGGCAAGACGACCCTCCTCGGCGTGCTCGGGGGGACGGTCCGCGCCGACGCGGGCCGGACCGAGGTGCTGGGGCGCCCCCTCCGGGCCGGCAGTCCCCGCGACGCCTGGTCGGCGGGGGTCGGCCTGGTCCAACAGCACTTCACGCTGGTACCCGCCTTCACGGCGCTGGAGAACCTGGCCCTGGGCGTGCGGGGCCGTGGCGGCGGCCTGCGGCTTCCCATGGCCGACCTCCGACGGCGCGCCGGCGAGCTCATGGACCGGACCGGCCTGGCTGTCCCCCTGGACGTCCGGGTCTCGGCCCTGGGGGTGGGCGAGCGCCAGCGCGTCGAGATCCTGAAGGCGCTGCTGCGCGACCCGTCCGTCCTCCTCCTGGACGAGCCCACCGCCGTCCTGGCGCCCCCCGAGGTGGAGCGGCTGCTGCGCCTCCTGCGCGGCCTGGCGCGCGAAGGGCGGACGGTGGTCATCGTGGCCCACAAGCTCGACGAGGTGCTGGCGGTGGCCGACCGTGTCACCGTCCTGCGCCGGGGCCGAACGGTGCTGGAGGCGCCGGTGGAGGACGTGGACGCGCCCACGCTGGCCCGCGTCATGGTCGGGGAGGCGCTGGCGCGCGCCGCCGGGGAGGAGGTGGGGCTGGCGACGCGCCGCCCGCGGCCGCGCGGGCGCGGCGACGTCGTGGCGTCGCTCCGCCACGTGTCCCTGACGGTCGAGGGGGAGGGGCCGGGGCTGAGGGACGTGTCCCTGGAGGTGCGGCGGGGCGAGATCGTGGGCGTGGCCGGGGTGGAAGGCAACGGCCAGCGCGAGCTGGCGCGAGTCCTGGCCGGGCTGGCGGACCCGGACGGCGGCGTGGCGGAGCTCCCGGCGGACGCGGCCTTCGTGCCCCAGGACCGGACGCGGGAGGGGCTGGTGGCGGCGTTCGACGTCGCCGCGAACGTGGCGTTGGCCCTGGCGCGCGACGCCCGCTACCGCCGCGGGCCCTTCCTGCGCTGGCGGGGGCTGCGGCGGCGGGCCGCCGAGGTGGCCGACGCGTTCGGCGTGAAGGGCGCCTCCCGGGCGGCGCCGGTGAGCGCGCTTTCCGGCGGAAACCAGCAGCGCGTGGTGGTGGCGCGCGAGCTGGCGCGGGGCGCCGACCTGCTGGTGGCCGAGAACCCCGTCCGGGGGCTCGACGTGGCGGGCGCCGCCTTCGTGCACCGCACGCTGCGGGAGCTGCGTGCCGGCGACGCGCCGCCCGGCGTGGTCCTGGTATCCACCGACCTGGACGAGGTCCTGGCGCTCGCCGACCGCGTTCTGGTCATGGTGCGGGGGAGGCTGGTGCCGGTCCCGGAGGAGCGACGCACCCGCGAGGGGGTGGGAGCGGCCATGCTGAGCGGCGCGTGAGGGCGCTGGGGCGGCTCCTCCCTCTCGCCACGGTCGTGGGCGCGCTGGCGCTGACGCTGGCGGTGGCGGCCGTCGTCCTGGCGCTGGGCGGCTACGCCCCGGCGGAGGCGCTGGGCGCGCTGGTGCGGGGGTCGGTCGGCTCACCCGGCGCGCTGGCGTCCATCACGCTGGTCCGGGCCGTGCCCCTCCTCCTCACCGGTCTCGCCGTGGCCCTCGCCTTCCGCGCCGGCGTCTGGAACATCGGCGCCGAGGGGCAGCTCTACGCGGGTGCCGTGGCCGGGGTGGCGGTGGGATTGGCGGCGGAGGGCTGGCCGGCGGCCGTGGCGCTGCCCGCGCTGCTGCTGGCTTCGGCCGGCGCGGGAGCGGCGTGGGCCGCCGTGCCCGCGGCCATGAAGCTGCGCCTCGGCGTGGGCGAGGTCATCACCACCCTCCTCATGAACTTCGTCGCCATCCACCTGGCCGGGTGGATGGTGCACGGGCCGCTCCAGGAGGCGCGGGGCGTCTTCCCACAGACCGACGCCATCGCCGTGGCGGCACGCCTGCCCGTGCTGGTCTCCGGCACCCGACTCCACGCCGGCTTCGCGCTGGCGGTGATCGCCGCCCTGCTCCTCTGGGTCTTCCTGCGCTCCACCCTGGCCGGCTTCCACGTGCGGGCGGTGGGCGCGGGTCGCGAGGCGGCGGAGGTGGCGGGGCGCATCTCCGCCGACCGCGTCATGGCCCGGACCTTCCTCGCATCGGGGGCGCTGGCCGGGCTGGCCGGCGGCGTGGAGGTGGCGGGGGTCACGTACGCGCTGTACGAGGGACTCTCGCCCGGCCACGGCTACACGGCCATCGCCGTGGCTTTGCTGGCGGCGCTCCACCCGCTGGGCGTGGTGCTCACCGCCACGCTCTTCGGGGCGTTGGAGGGGGGCGCCGGGGCCATGCAGCGCGTGGCGGGCATTCCCGCGGCGTGGGTTGGCGGCGTCGAGGCGCTGGTCATCCTCAGCGTGCTCGCGATCGAGCGGACTCTCCGCCGCCTCCCCGGGGCGGTGGCGCGCACGACGGTGATCCCCCGTGCTTGAGCTCACGGCGTTCCTGGAGGCCGCCGTGCGCCTGGGCGTGCCGCTGGCGCTGGCGGCCCTCGGCGAGGCGGTGACCGAGAAGAGCGGCGTCATCAACATCGGGCTGGAAGGGTCGATCATCGCCGGGGCGCTCGGGAGCGCCCTGGGCGCCCTGGCCTGGGGAGCGGCGGGAGGGACGCTGGCGGGGGCCGCGGCGGGGGCCGCCGTGGCGCTGGTGTTCGCCGCGTTCGCGGTCGGCCTCAACACCGATCAGATCATCACGGGCACGGCCGTGACGCTGGGCGGGCTGGGCTTCACGGCGGTGGTCTACCAGGCCCGCTTCGGCACCACCGGGACCGCGCTCGACCTGCCCACGCTGGATCCGCTCGCGGTGCCGGGCCTCGCGGCGCTGCCGCTGGTGGGCCCGGCGCTCTTCCGGCAGCCCGTCACGGCCTACCTGGCCTGCCTCCTGGCGCCGGCGCTATGGTGGCTCCTCTTCCGCACCGCGTGGGGGCTGGAGCTGCGCGCCGTGGGAGAGGCGCCGGGCGCGGCGGCGGCGGCGGGCGTGCGCGTGCGGACGGTTCGCTTCGCCGCCACGATCTTCGGCGGGCTCCTGGGCGGCCTCGCCGGCGCCCACCTGGCGCTTGCCTACACCGGGACCTTCTCCGAGGGCATGTCGGCGGGCCGCGGATTCATCGCCATCGCCGTCGTGGTCCTCGGGCGCTGGAACCCGCTCCTGGTGCTGGCGGCCGCCCTCTTCTTCGGGGCCGCCTCCGCGCTGCAGTTCGCGCTCCAGGCCTTCGGCCTCGACCTGCCCTATCAGCTCTTCCTCGCCTTCCCGTACGTGCTGACGCTGGCGGCGTTGGCCGGCTGGATCGGCCGCGCCCGTGCACCGGCGGCGCTGGCCCTGCCCTGGCCCTCGGACGGGGGGTGAGCGGAGGAGCGGGGCCGGCCCCGATGTCGAGGGATCTCCTCACCCGCCCTTCGTGCGGTGGCGCGGGAACCCGCGGCCGTCAGGCGCGTCTACTCACGGGGTGGCGGCGCGGGAACCGGCGACCCTCCGGCGCCGTACTTCTGGCCGGGCTCCCCGGTACCGTCCCCTCCGAGCCGCCTTTTCCCCGGTGGCCCCCCGAACCTAGCTTGTGCGCCCATGACAGCTCGTACGGCAGCCATTTACCGACCCTCCCTCGCGTGCGCGGTCCTCGCAGCGCTGGCCCTGGGGCCGTGCCTTCCGGCGTCGGCGTCGGCCCAGGTGGCGTCCGACGA
>JAHWKH010000096.1 GCA_019347995.1 Gemmatimonadota bacterium
CCACAACAACGTGGACGACCTGGCGAAGAAGCTCTCGCGGTTCGAGGGCACGAAGCTGGTGATCGTCGAGGGCGTCTACTCGATGGACGGCGACCTGCCGCCGCTGGCGGACATCGTCGGCGTGTGCAGGGAGCACGGCGCGCGGCTCATGATCGACGAGGCGCACTCGGCGTTCGTGTACGGCGCGACGGGCAAGGGAGTCGTCGAGCACCTGGGCCTCGACGACGCCGTCGACATCCACCTGGGCACCTTCTCGAAGAGCCTGGGCGGGCAGGGCGGCTACGTGGCGGGAAGCGCGGCGCTCATCAACTACCTGCGCGGCTTCAGCAGGAGCCGCGTCTTCAGCTGCGCGCTGGCGCCCACGGTGGTCGCCGGCCTGATCGAGGCGCTCAGGATCGCGCGCGACGAGCCGGAGCTCTGGACCCGGCTGTGGGCGAACGTGGCCACCATGCGCCGCCTGCTGGGCGACGCCGGCGTGCCCACCGGCGACACCGTCAGCCAGGTCATCCCCATCATGGTGCGCGACGACGCCCGCGTCTTCGCCATCGGCGAGGAGCTCCTGCGCGAGGGCGTCTACATCAACCCCGTGAAGTATCCCGCCGTGCCCAAGAACAAGAGCCGCTTCCGCATGTCCATCTCCGCCGCCCACACGCCCGACGACCTGGAAGAGGGCGCCGAGATCATCACCCGCGTGCTGCGCCGCAACGGCGTCGTGGCCTGACCCACAGCATCGGAACGACGGACGAGCGATGGTACTGACCAAGTACGGATTCTCGAACTGCGTCGGCGCGTTCTTCGAGATGCCCACCTCCGACGCCCGGGGCCTCCTTCCTTCGCATCTCCAGCCCCTGGAGCGGCAGCACACCCGCAGCGTCCTCGGGGTGATGGCCTTCCAGTTCACCGAGAGCGAGGTGGGCGCCTACGACGAGATCGTGCTGTCCATCATCGTCCCTCCGCTGGTGGAGCCGGGGCAGCCGCTGCCCAAGTCGGCGTTCTACCCCTTCATCGTGGGCACCAGCACGGCGGCGGCGCGCGAGCACGCCATCGAGCGATGGCACCTCCCCCACTACATGAAGGACGTGCAGGTGGGGTTCGACGTGGCGGACGGCCGCGCGGACGTGGAGGTCCGCGACGGCGGCGCGCCGGTGCTGGACATGACCATCACCGAGTACGAGTTCAATCCGGTACGGCAGCTCTACAACGCCTTCATGTTCGAGGGCGACCAGCGGTTCAAGGCCAACATCCACATGGAGGGCCCCCACAGCGAGCACGAGGAGGAGCGTGGCTCCCTCACGCTGTACGAGCATCCCATGACGGAGGGCCTCACCCTGGACGACGTGTCCGAGTACGCGTTCCGGGAACAGTGGTTCAGGGCCGGCCTCCAGACGTTCGAGGAGCTGGAGACCTTCTGAGCGGGCCGGTCCACGTCGTCTTCAACCCCGCGTCGGGGCGGGGACGGGGCGGCCGCCGCATGCCGGCCTATCTCGAGCTCCTCGAGCGCCACGTCCCGGGATTCCTCCACAGCGTCACGACCCGTCCCGGGGAGGAGGCCGAGCTGGCCGACCGGGCCATCGAGGCCGGAGCGGGGACGGTGGTGGCGGTGGGCGGCGACGGCACCTGGAGCCACGTGGCCGACCGCGTCCTTGCGGCGGAGCGGCCGGGCCTGCGCTTCGGCCTCCTTCCCTCGGGCACGGGCAACGACTTCGGCCGGAGCCTGGGCATCGACTTCGCCAGCCCGGAGGACGCCGTGCGGGTTCTCGCGGCGGGGCGGACCCGGCGGGTGGACGCGGGCCGGGTGACCAGCCCCGGCACCCCGGATCGCCTGGGTGGCGCCGCGGCGTTCTCCGGCCCACGCCATTTCCTGAACCTCGTCGGCTTCGGCTTCGACATCGCCGTGATCGACGCCGCCGAGGGCGCGCGCTTCCTGAAGGGGGAGATCCTCTACAAGACGGCCGCCCTTCAGCAGCTGTTCCGCTTTCCCGGGGTGGAGCTGGCGCTGGAGCCCCTCGGGGGCACCCCGCGCCGTGGACGCCACCTCATGCTCACCATCTCCAACGGCCGCTTCTTCGGGGGCGGCTTTCCCATCGCGCCCGGGGCCACGGTGGCCGATGGGCTGCTGCACGCCTGCGCCATCGGTGACGCCTCCCCTCTGCGCCGCGCCAACCTCTTCTCCAGGGCGGGAAAGGGCAGGCACGTCGACGCCCGGGAGGTGGAGATCGTCTCCGACACCGGGTTCCGCGTGCGCTTCGGCGCCCCTCCGCGCTACGAGGTGGACGGGGACGTCTTCGCGGCCTTGGAGGACACGGTCTCCGTCGAGGTCCTGCCCGGGGCGCTGGAGGTCGTGGCCCCTGAGGCGCCGGCGCTCCGGGCACATACTCCGTGACGCAAAGTACTTGACCGGAAAATGACCGCGAGGTATCATCCGCCATGCTCCCCGCCCGACGCCTACACCCCGAAGAGCCCACGGCCCTGCACGATCGGGCCATGGAGAACCTCAGGTTCATCCGCGAGACGATGGAGCGGTCGGCGTCGTTCACCGCCGTCTCGGGATGGGCGGGCGTGGCGATGGGGGCCGTGGCGCTGACCGCCGCCGCGGTGGCGCGCCTCCAGGAGGATCCGGTCGCGTGGCTGGCCGTGTGGCTCGTGGCGGCGGGGGTGTCCTTCGCCGTGGCGGTGGGCGGCATGGCGGTGAAGTCCCGCTCCGTCGGAACACCCCTCTTCTCCGGCCCCGGGCGCAAGTTCGCCTCGAGCTTCGCTCCTCCCATCGTCGTGGGCGGGCTCCTCACGCTCGCGCTGTTCCTGTCGGGGGAGATCCGCCTGCTGCCCGGCACGTGGCTCCTCCTCTATGGCGCGGCGGTGGTCACGGGCGGCGCCCACTCGGTGCGGGTCGTGCCGGTGATGGGCATGGCCTTCATGCTCACCGGGGCGCTGGCGCTCCTGGCTCCGCCGGCGTGGGCCGATGCGGTCATGGCCCTGGGCTTCGGCCTCCTGCACGTCGTCTTCGGACTGGTGATCGCGAGGAAGCACGGTGGCTGAGAAGGGTGCGGCGCCCCGGCAGCGGGGATCGGACGACGAGGCCGCGGGCGGCCGGCTGGACAGCGTCGCCGGCGCCGAGGCAGGCGCCCTGGAGCTGGACCGGCTCATCCACGAGCGGGTGCGCCTGGGGATCGTCAGCGCCCTGGCCGTGAACGGCTCGCTGCCCTTCACGGAGCTCCGCGACCTCCTCAACACCACGGACGGCAACCTGAGCGCCCACGCCCGCCGTCTGGAGGAGGCAGGCTACATCCGCTGCACCAAGTCCTTCGAGGGTCGCATGCCCCGCACGGACTACGCGCTCACCGACCGCGGCCGCCGGGAGCTCGAGGCCTACCTCGGCCACATGGAAGCCATCATCAAAGCGACGCGCGAAGCTTGACGCCCTCCGCTCCCCTTCCACCTTTTTTTTCGGCGGCGACTCCATGACGCAAAGCGCTTTCCGCCCCTCTCCGCCCGGACTCCACGTGGGGATCATCATGGACGGCAACGGCCGCTGGGCCGTGGCCCGGGGCCGTCCGCGCGTCTCCGGCCACAGGGCCGGCGCCCGCTCGGTGCGGAGGACGGTGGAGGCCGCCCCCGATCTGGGAATCGGCACCCTGACCCTGTACGCCTTCTCGGCCGACAACTGGAGCCGCCCCGAGCGGGAGGTGGCGGCGCTCATGCGGCTGTTCGAGCGGCACCTGCGGCGGGAGGTCGGCGAGCTCGTGGAGAACGGCGTCCGGCTCTCGGTGGTGGGGCGGAGGGACCGGCTGCCGTCCCGGCTGGTCCGGGCCATCGAGGGTGCCGAGGCCCTCACGGCGGGGGGTCGGCGCCTCCTGCTCCGCGTCGCCATGGACTATTCGTCGCGGGAGGCGATCCTGGAGGCGGCGGCCCGGGCGGCGCGGCTCGACGAGCCGCCCACCCGCGAGACCTTCGCCCGCCTGCTGGGGGAGGCCACCCACGGCGGGGCGCCCGCCCCGGACCTGGACCTGGTGATCCGCACCGGAGGCGAGCAGCGCCTGAGCGACTTCTTCCTCTGGGAAGCCGCCTACGCGGAGCTCGTGTTCACCGATCGGATGTGGCCCGACTTCGGCTCCCGTGATCTCGCGGCGGCCGTCGTCGAGTACCAGCGCCGGGAGCGGCGCTTCGGAGCCGTCACCGGACAGGCCGCCGGCTGAAGGGAGGCGCGCCGGGGAGAACGCCGGCCGCCCCGGGATGGGGCGCGATCGCCCGGGCCCGCGGGGGCGGCCGGTCGCCCTCAGGCGGGGCGGCGGCTGTCGAGCACCTTCTTCACCACCAGATAAATCGCGCCGTACTTGAGCGCCTTGAGCGGGTGCATCACGGCGAACGTGCGTCGAGGCGCCTTCTTGTATGCGATCAGCTTCGCGACCTTGCGGAGCATCGGATCCTCCATAGCCGGGGTTCTCGCTGCCTCACGCCTCCCGTACAGTGCAAGGCTCGTGCGCGCACGCGCGTGCGTGGGCTGCGCTGCCCGGTGCCTCGGCCAGGACCCTATCCCCTCTCGACCGTGTATCTACGGATGTCGATCCACTCTCGGGAGGCTCTCCATGAAACGCCCCACACTTACGCTCCTCGCCGTCGCCATGGCGGCATTCACGGCCGGACCACTGGCGGCGCAGGACGACGGCGGCGGATGGTGGCTGCCCCGTGTCCTCGAGGTGGCCGAGCGCGCGGGTCCATGGGCCGGCGATGACCGCCCGGACGACGACGACCGCTGGGACGATCGCCGCTCGGACGACGACGACCGCTGGGACGATCGCGCCCGCCGCGGCCCCGACCGCGCCGACGCCCGCGGCCGGGCCGGCAAGGGTCCTCCCTTCTGCCGCAGCGGGCAGGGACATCCGGTCCACGGCTGGGAGTGGTGCGAGCGCAAGGGATGGGGCGGCGGCTATGGCCGCGACGTCTGGCAGCGGGGCGGTTGGAGGGACGTGATCTTCCGCCGGCCTCCCGAGACCCGGCGCCGCATGGGGGAGCCGACGCTGGGCACCATCCTGGGCGACATCGTGATGGGCCGCCTCGTCGGTCACGCCGACCGGTCGGGGCTGCCGGGCCGCCTGGACGGCCGCTGGCTCGATCTGGGTCGGCAGGGCGGCGTGCTGCAGGTCCGGGCCGGAGGCGCGCCGCTGGCCGAGATCGCCGACTTCGACCGCGACGGACGCGCCGACCTGGTTCTCCTGGGCGGGGGTCGCTGAGGGCGCGGCGGGACGGGCGCCTCAGAACCCCCACCACGCCTGGAGCGACACCAGGCGATCGTCGGGGTCGAGGGGCCCGTCCATGGCCGTCCACGCCACCTCCCCGGTGACGCCGGCGTTGCGCACCAGCCGGTACCCGGCCGAGAGCTGCAGGCGCCGCACGTCGTAGTCCCACGGGCGGCGTGCGCCCGTCTCGTCCACGAGGCTCCCGTAGTGGATGGCTCCCACCCGCGCCGCCGTCCACACGCCCGCGGCCAGGTCGGTCTGCGCTTCGAGGTACCACGATATGTCCACCGGATCGTCGGTCATGTTGGGGACCTCCCAGCGGTCGTGGAAGGCCTCCCCGCGCAGCACGGCCGGGCCCCGGCTCCACGTGAGCTCCGCGCCCCACAGCTCCTGTATGTACGTGTCGCGCCCCACGTAGCCGGGGAGCGCGGCGCGCTCGGGGCCCTCCCGATAGGGGCCCCGGTCCCACGAGAGCCCGAGCCGTAGCTCCGGGCTGACCTGCGCCGCCGCCGCCGCCACGGCCGAGCCCCGCTGGACGAGGCGCTCTCCGGACCAGCCCCACTCGGGTGGTGCGCTGGAGGGGGCGCTGTTCACCCATCCCGCCCGCGCGTCGACCGGGCCCCACGAGGCCATGGCCAGCATGCCCCACGGGTACGGCACGCCCCAGATGGGCGGCGCCCCCGTCCGGCGGAACGTCTCCGGCCGGTCCTTCCAGCCCAGGAAGGCGCCGACCGACCCCGGCTCCGCGCATGGGCAGATGACCGTCCGCCACTCGTAGGGGAGCGGCGGACGGACGAAGGGGTCGGCGGTGGTGTGATGGCGGCCGGCGTACGCTCCGAACGGCGAGGCGAAGCGCCCGAGCTGGAGCGCCAGTCGACCGTCGGCGGTGCCGACGCGAACGAGGAGCTGCTCAAGGCGTGCCTCCACGTCGCCGGCGGCCGGCGCCTCCCCGCGATCGGCGCGCAGCTCGGCGAGAGCGTAGAGATGCTCGCCGGCGAAGGCATCCACGAACAGCCGGAGCCGTCCCGCCATGAACGGGTCCGTCTCGGGGATGAGCCAGGGCTCGGAGTCCGACGGCAGGTAGAGCTCCATGTCGAGCCGGCCGCTCAGGTCCACCTGGTAGCGGCCCGAGGGGGAGATCCACCCCAGCCCGAGGTCCCGCAACGTCGGAAGGCCCCCTTCCTGCGCGCCGGCCGCCGCGGGAATCGACAGCGCCGCGGCCGCGGCCAGGAGAAGGCTGGCCAGCGCGGATCCGCGACGCCCCTCCGGCGCGTGTCCGGGCTCCCCGCGCGCCGCCCGGGGCTGGACCGCGTACACCTGCACGTCCGTCGAGAAGCCCTTGAATCGCCGCTCCCCCAGGGTCCGCAACGGCACGCGCCCCTCCAGCTCCCGGGCCGTGGCCTCGGCCACCAGGATCTCGCCGGGCTCCGCATCGGCACAGATGCGGGCGGCCAGGTTCACCGTCTCGCCCAGGACCGTGTAGTTGAGCCGGTTGTGCGACCCCATGTTCCCCGCCACGGCGACGCCCGTGCTGATGCCCACGCCCAGCTCCATGGAGGGCTCGCCGCGCTGGCGGCGGGACCGGTTCAACGCCTCCATGCCCTCCTGCATCTGGAGCGCGGCCCTCACCGCCCGGAGCGGCGCCTCGTCGAGTCGGACAGGGGCGCCGAAGACGGCCATGATCTCGTCGCCCACGTACTTGTCCACCACGGCGCCCTCGGCTTCCACGGCGGCGCTCAGGATCTCCATGCAGTCGTTGAGGAGCCCGATGACGCCCTGGGGCTCCATGCCCTCGGTCAATCCCGTGAAGTCGCGGATGTCGGCGAACAGGACGGTGACCTCCCGGTTCTCGCCTCCCAGCACGAGGTCGTCATTCCTGATGAGCTCCTCGGCCACGTCCCGCGAGACCACCTTGTCCAGCACGCCCCGGTAGCGCTCCTTGAGGCGCAGGCCGAGCGTCATCTGATTGAAGGCCCGGGCCAGGGCGCCGAGCTCGTCCTGGCCGCGCGCCTCCACCTCGGCGTCGTAGTCTCCCCCCGCCACGCGCTCGGTTGCCCGCATGAGATCGCGCACCGGTCGGGTGAGCCCACGCGCGATCACGCTCCCGAGGACCACCGCCAGGAGGAGAGCCATGGCGCCGCTCAGCGCCAGGGTGCGCGAGATGCGGTCGAACGGCGCCAGCACCGGGTCGAGGGGCACCGCCAGGGCCCGCGCCACCTCGCCGGGACGTTCCGCGTCGAGGTCTCCTGCCAGGACCTCCCAGCGCGCCCCGTCCACCTCGACGCGTCGAGCGCCCCCGCCATCGGCCACCGCCTCCACCAGCGACCGGCGCAGCGCGCCACGTGCGCCGGGCGTGGCGGCCACGCACCCGCCGTCCGCCACGAAGCACAGCTCCGTGCCGGCCACGCCTCCCCGCGTGGTCGCCTCACGCTCGCCCAGGGGAAGGCCCAGCGTGAGCGTCCCGATGGGACGGCCCGCCAGGGCGAGGAAGGTCGCCTGCACGTTGTACAGCACCCCCTCCACGACACGGTACGCGCGTACCTCCGACTCCCCCTCCTCCCACATCCGCTCCACGAGGGCGGAT
>JAHWKH010000097.1 GCA_019347995.1 Gemmatimonadota bacterium
AGGCGGTGTCGAGGACCCATCGGCCAAGCGCCACGATGAGGCCGGACTCCTCGGCGACCGGCAGGAAGTCGTCCGGACCCACGATGCGCCCGTCGTCCTGGCGCCAGCGTACGAGGGCCTCGGCCCCCACGATCGACTGGCCGCCAAGCTCGACGACGGGCTGGAAGTAGACCTCGAACTCACCGGCATCCAGCGCCGCGATCTCTTCGGCCAGGGCGAGGGCATCGTCGGGGGACACGGCGTCGCGCTCCACGACCACCAATCCTGCCTCCCGCTCCCCCAGGGGACGCAGCTCGTCCAGGGAAGTGAGCCGCGTATCCGCGGGAAGGGCGTCCCGCAGCGCCCCGTTCAGCGGCCCGGGCGCGACGAGATAGACGGGGCGGCGGAGATCGGCGTCCATGCGCGGCAAACTAGCGGCTCGCCGAAGGAGCCGCACCATCGGCCGGCGGGCCCGGCTCGCCCCAGAGGAGCCGCTCGCCCTCCGCGTACGGGAGCGCCCGTGGGGCGGCCCCGCGGGAGGGAGGAACCATGAGGTAGGGCACCCGCTCGGGGTAGGCGCGCAGGAGAGCGCGGTTGCGCCTGGGACCCAGATCCCGCGCGAAGAGGATGCCTTCACCGGTCTCCAGCCCGGGAAGCTCGCCTTCCAGCAGGAGCGGCGAGAGGGCCACCCTGCCCAGCCGGTCGGCCTGGACCTGCCGCACGCACTCCGGCGTGAACGGCACGCCTTCCTCGATGCGGATGTTGACGTCCGTGTCGGGCACCGTGCGAAGCTCGACGCCCGGCGCCATCCCGGGCTCCTGGCGGAGGTCGAGCCCGGGCAGGGAGCCGGGGGCGGGGCCGTCCACCGGCGGAGCGTGGGGCGGAGGCGCCCCGGACCGGGCTCCCCGCGACGAGGCGGCGACCCTCGCCTCGGTATACATGTGGACCCGGCAACTCGAGTTCCTGCGCAGGACCGACGTGATGGTGTCGGAGCGCATGCCCGCCTCCCCCTGCAGGATCGCGCTCATCCGCTCGTTCCAGCCCGCGTGGACGAACAGGAGGGCGCCGCCGTCCCCGAGCCGTTCCACGGGCGGGGCGGTGATCCTCGCCAGCGTGTCCTCGGCCCACCTGCGGGTCTCGATGCGCTGCGGAACCCCCCACACGCCCGCCAGCACGAGCGCCACGACGCCCGCCCACAGGGCCACGTCGGCCCCCCGGGCCCGTAGCTGCCGGGGCGGGCCCGCGGCCTCCGGATCGGGCCGCCGAGCCAGGTGCACCAGCCCAAGCACGGCCAGGGCCAGCCACGCCGGTGCCGCCTCGTACAGCATGCGGCCGTTGTGGAACCAGTACAGGGCGTTGGCGAGCACCGGCAGGGTGGCCCAGGCGACCAGCAGGCCGGCGCCCCGCGGCAGCACGCGCGCAGCGAGGAGGTAGAGGCCGATCACGGCCGTGACCGGCACCGGGCTCTCGAGCAGGTAGATGCCCACCTCGAGGACGTCCGTGGACGTGAACCCCATGGCCTCGACGAGACCGTAGGGGTAGCCCCACGGATCCATGTGGAAGCCCAGGGCGTGGCGTTCGCCGTAGGCCGCGGAGTATCCCAGCGTGAAGGGATCGCCGAAGAGACGGTGGTTGAACCAGGCGAGCATCACCGCGAAGGGGAGCCCGCCCGCCACGGTGGCGGCGCACCGGCGCAGGGTCCAGCCGGCGCCGCACCCGACGAGGACCGGCAGCCACACGCCCAGGGTGAACAGGGTCCCGAGCACGAGCCCCTGGAGCGGCCGCGAGGTCACGGCGAGCCCCACCCCCGCGCCCGCGAGCACGGCCCAGAGGGCGCCACCGTCCCGCGCGCGCAGGCTCGCGTACAGCGCCACCAGCAGGAAAGCGGTCGCCGATACGTGGCTCATGGCCCCACCGCCCAGGAGGATCACGAAGGGGCTGACGGCGAAGAGGAGTGCGGCGACGCGCGCCTCGAGGGGCCGGTCCGGGAGGAGCCGCGGCAGCGAGAGCGCCACGAGGAACGCGCTGACCGCCACCAGCAGCGGGCCGAACAGCGAGGGGATGCCGAGCCGCAGGAAAAGCGCCAGCGTCGCCACGTGGGACGGAGGGTATTGGGAGACCCACCCTTCCTCGACCATCAGCGTGTTCGGAAAGATCCAGGCCGCGGGAGTCGCGGGCAGCGGCCCCGCCAGCTTCCCCGCGGCCAGGTAGCGGGCGTGCACCATCGAGGCGATCTCGTCCACGTTGGTGTAGCGGCCCTGGAAGAGGAGCGACCACACGAGATAGGCGAGGATGCCCGCGAGAAGCGCGGTGCCGAGACCGAACGCCGGGAGCGACGGTCGCGTGAGGATGGACGCCAGGCGGGCGAGCCCGTCCCGCACCCGGTCCGTGGGGAGGAAGCGCGCCAGCAGCCCGGCGATGAGAAGGGTCACGATCGTGCCCCACCATGCGAGCGTCAGGTTCAGCTCGCCCGCGGCGACGCTGCCTTCCCGGAACGGGCTGCCATCGATGGTGAGGCCGAGCGATCGGTACAGAGGCAGGAACGCCAGGGCCAGGAGGAGCGCGCCCACCCCTCGCCGGAGGATCCTCATCGCTCCAGGATTCGTCCGCGACCCGCCCGCGCGCTCGCAGGAGTGTGGCTCACGTCACCGCGCCCGGTGAACGGGAGGGCTGACAGGCCTCGTTGGAGGCGTGGAGGGAGTGGCGTCCGTCAGCGGCTCACCGGCACGTCCAGGACCTGGCCCGCATAGATCCGGCTCGTCCTCAGCCCGTTCTCCGCCCGCAGACGGTCCACCGTGGTGTCGTACCTGCGGGCGATGGTCCACAGGGAGTCGCCCCGTCGCACCTCGTACGGCACGAGCTCCGCCACGGCCTCGGGCGCCGGATTGGACGCCGCCATGCGGAACGATCCTTCGTCGCTCCGGGCCGCGTCTCCGGCCATGCGTCCCACGTACCGGGCGTAGGGCTGGGGGAACACGGCCACGTGGTAGTGGGGCGGATACCGCTCGCGGGTGGCCTCCACGACGCCGGCCCGCTCGAGCTCCAGGAGCGTCCCCTCCAGCCAGTCGCGGCACGCGCTCACGTTGCTCCGGCGCAGGTCCACGGCCATGCCCGTCGGGTGCACGGAGCGGCTCGAGGCGTTGCGCGGCTGGCTGGTGGAGGGCCGCGTGAGGCTGGTCACCACCAGCTTCTCGCCGCACGCCCGCAGATACTGGGACGCGAGGCGCTCCACGAAGAGGGCCGCCTCCGGGCGCGCGTACGGGAACGACACCGCATGGAGGTCGAAGTCCCGGTTCTCCCGCACCGGCACCAGGTAGCCGCCGTTCACGAAGCGCCGGACCTCGGTGGCCGTGCGCAGGAACGTGAAGTCGTGGTCCCGGGCGGTCCGGTTCTGGGCGTCCAACGACGCCCTCGACCCCTGGAGGCTCTGCCCGTGGAGCGGGGGTCCCGCCGCCGGGAGGACGGCCAGCAGGCCGGTCGTGGCGAGAACGGCCGTGAACGGCCGGAGGCGATGGAGGATGGCTCCGGTCATGGCGTGCGGCGAGGTTCGGCCCGGAAAGGACCTGGCGAACGTTGTGGGGGAACGTCCCATGAATAAACAGATGATTCCCGATGCACAAGGATGCCGTATCGCGTCCCTGGAACGGGAAAGGGCGGGCCCCCGACGTGGAGGCCCGCCCCGCTCCGCCGGATGGAGCGTCGGTCAGACGGTGTGGATCCAGCCCTCGCTGGCTTTCTTGAAGCGCGCGTCCACCTCGTCCCAGTTCACCACGTTCCAGATCGCGCCCAGGTAGTCACCGCGGCGGTTCTGGTACTTCAGGTAGTAGGCGTGCTCCCACACGTCGACGCCCAGGATGGGCGTATAGCCCTCCATGAGGGGGCTGTCCTGGTTGGCCGTGTCCAGCACGTGCAGGTCGCCGAAGGGACAGACGGCGAGCCACCCCCACCCCGAGCCGAACCGGCCGGAGGCGGCGTTGGTGAAACGCTCCTGGAACGCGTCGAACGAGCCGAACGCATCGTCGATGGCCGAGGCCAGCTTGCCCGAGGGCCGCTCGGAGCCACCGGGGGCGATGACGCGCCAGAAGAGGGCGTGGTTGTGGTAGCCGCCCCCGTTGTTGCGCACCGCGGTGCGGATGTCCTCGGGAAGGGCGTGGATCCCCCGGAGGAGCTGCTCGGCGGTGTGCTCGTGGAACTTGGAGTGACCCTCCAGCGCCGCATTGAGCTTGCTGGTGTAGCCCTGATGGTGCTTCGTGTGATGGATCTCCATCGTGCGGGCGTCGATGTGGGGCTCCAGCGCGTCGTACTCGTACCCGAGGTCCGGCAGCTCGAACGGATGCGCCATCGTACGCTCCTTCGGTGATTGCGGTGCTTGCCTAACGGTCTTCGTCAGTCCTGCACCCCGCCGGCGGCGGCGGGTTCCGCGGCGCCGGGATGGATCTCGTACGCACAGAACGGCTGCCCGTTGAGGATGTGTCCGGTGCGGCGCACGTCGTCGGTGGGAAGCAGCCGGCGCAGGAACGTCACCTCGCCGGCGCACGCGGAGGTGTAGCGCTCGCCCAGCGCCCGGACCGGGCAGTTGCGCACCACCACGCGCCAGCCACCGTTCTCGAGGCTCTCGAGCTGAGGGTAGTATCCCTCCTCGTCCAGGAGCCGTGCCACCTCCCGGACCCGCTCCTCCAGCGTCCCGCCCACGATCCGGCCGCGGCTGGCTTCGGCCCGCCGCTGGGCCCGCCGGGTGAAGACCCGGTCCACCAGGGACGGATCGGACTCGCGCACGTAGCCCAGCAGCTCGTTGAGGAGCTCGGCGTAGCGACGGGGGAAGAGGGCGTCGCCGCGCTCGGTGAGCTCGTAGAAGTGGCGCGGCCGCCCGGGCCCCTGCCGGAGCCGCTGGTACGTCACCACGCCATCCCGCTCCAGCGACGAGAGGTGCTGCCGGGCGCCCGAGACCGTAACCTCCAGGTGGTCGGCGATGTCCTCCACCGGAAGGGGGCCTCTCCGCTTGAGGAGGCGGATGATCTCCCGCCGCGCCTCGGGGATCAGGTCGAGGTGGATCGGGTTACCGTTTCCGGACCTCGGCATCGTATCTATTCCAGGCATATGGTCGTCCCGCACCGTTCGCGTCCGTACGAGCGGAGACGCCATCTCCCCGCTTCCGGGAACCGTAACCCGTGACCGAATCGGGCCTGACGTCCATCTCCGCCCCGCGGCGGATCCTGCTGGTCGACTGCGACATGTTCTATGTCCAGGTCGCCCGGCTCGAAGACCCCGAGGGCGTCGGCCGGAAGGCCCTCGTCATCGTCGGCGGCTCGGCGACGGGTCGCGGTGTGGTGACGTCCGCTTCCTACGAGGCGCGGGCGTACGGCGTCCACTCGGCCATGCCCACGGCGCACGCCCTCCGCCTCTGTCCGGACGCCACGGTCGTTTCGGTCCCTCGAGAGGCCTGTTCACGCAAGAGCCGGGCCATACGAAAGACCCTCCAGGACCTCTCGCCGGTGGTCCAGCCGGCCTCCATCGACGAGTACTATCTCGACCTCTCGGGCACGGAGCGCCTGCTGGAAGCGGAGACGCTGGAAGCCACGGCCCGGCGCATCCGCGAGCGCGTGCTGGAGGCCACCGCGATATCGGTCTCCGTCGGCGGCGGCACCACGAAGACCGTGGCGAAGCTCGCCACGCGCCGCGCCAAGCCAGGCGGCGTGTTCATCGTCCCGCCGGGCGGAGAGGACGCGTTCCTGCGGGAGCTGGACCTGACGGACCTGCCAGGGGTCGGGCCTGCCCTGGCCGAGGCGCTCCGGTCCAAGGGTCTGGTGCGGGTGGCCGACGCGCAGCGGGTGGATCGCACCTGGCTGTGCCGCTGGTTCGGCGAGGGCCGCGGCGCCTGGCTCCACGACCGCATCCGCGGGGTGGACCCCACGCCCGTGACCTCCGACGACGGTCGCAAGTCCGTGAGCTCGGAGCGCACCTTCGCGCGCGACCTGGCCTCCGACCGGGAGCTGGAGCGGCAGCTGGCGCGTCTGGTGGCTTCCGCGGCCGGCTCGCTTCGTGAGCAGGGACTGCGCGCCCGGACGGTGACGGTGAAGCTGCGCGACGGCGACTTCACCACCCGCCAGGCGGGCCACACGCTCCCCGACGCCGTGGAATCGGATCGCGCGATCTTCGGCGTCGCCAGGGGGCTGCTCGCCGACCTGCGGCGGCGGCGGCGCACCGGGGCGCGGCTGTTGGGGGTGGGGCTCAGCGGCCTGGTGGAATCGGACGCGCCCCGCCAGCTCGCCCTCTTCGAGGAAGCGGCCCAGGTGGAGTCGGAGCGCGACCGCGCCCTGGCACGGGTGGTGGACGACCTCAGGGGCCGCTTCGGCGACGCGGCGCCGGTGTCGGGGCGGACCCTAGACCGCTCGCGGGAGGTGCCGGACGGAGACCGCGGCTGAGGCGGGCGAGGTAGCTTCCTTCCCCGTCCTCGGCCACGACCTCGCACGTGAGGCCGACCGACCCCGCCGCGCCGGCGAGCTCCGTCGGCGCGACGAGGAGGTAGGGGAACGGCGCCCCCACCGCGTCGCCGTAGGCGAGCTGGTAGTGGAGCTCGCCGGGATGGCGGCCGTCGGATCCGCTCTCCTCGCCGGGGTCGGTGGAGTCCAGGAGGACCTGCCCCGCGACTCCGACGAACGAAGCCAGGCGGACCAGGAAGGACGGCAGGCGCTCGAGCGTCCCGGCGAGACCGGTCCCGTTCATGAGCGCCACCACGGTGTCATAGCCGCCCTCGGCACGGAAGCGCCACACGTCGCCCTCCCGCGCGTCGTCGACGCCGCGGGCGCGCATCACCTCCACGGCCCCGGGCATGATCTCGAGGGCCGTGACCGGATGGCCCGCGGCCTGGAAGGCCAGCGCCACGGCGCCCCCGCCGGCGCCCACGTCCAGGACCCGTCCCCGCGCGTGCGCCAGGGCGGCCCGGTCGAGAGGCAGAAGGTCGGAGGGATCCCGCAGGAGCAGGGCCGCGGGGAACGCCTCCTCCCCGCCGGGGTCCGTCCGCATCCGCACCAGGCCCTCCCCGAGACCCCGATGGGCATCCAGGAGCGCCTGCTCCAGGGGGGCCAGGGCGGCCCGGAGGCCCCAGGGCGGCGGCTCCTCGGCCACGGGGCGACAGCCCGCTACCGCCTCCGCCCCCGCCGCTTCTCCTCCTGGATCCGCCTGTGGACCTCGCGGTTCTCGATCCAGGGCCTGCGCTCGAAGTAGCTCTCCGTCATCTCCTTCACCTGCCCGGACAGCAGGAGCAGGGCGATGAGGTTGGGAATGATGACGATGGCGAGGAAGACGTCGCCCAGGCCCCACACCACGGCGAGCGGCACGATGGCGCCGATGAAGTGCATGGCGACGAACGCGATCTTGTAGGGCAGGATGGCGCGCGCGCCGAACAGGTAGTTGGCGCAGCGGTCGCCGTAGTAGCTCCAGGCGATGGCGGTGGAGACGGCGAACAGCAGCACGGAGAGGATCACGATGTAGCGCCCCGCGGTGCCGGGCAGGCCGCGCTGGAAGCCGAGCATGGTCAGCGGTGCGCCGCTCTCGACGGCCTCGCCGTACCGCGAGCGAAGCAGCGTGCCGTCCTCGGCCTGGGCCGCGCCACGGCCCGGGTAGATCACGCCGGTGAACGGCCGCTGGAGCTCCGGGTCGAGGTAGAACCGCTCGACGGCCACCTCGTGCCAGGCAATGCTCGGGCCGGCCGGCTCGAAGGAGGTGACGCCGTCGAGGATGCGCAGCTCCGCGGGCGCGCCCGTCGTGCGGATCCGGCCGTCGTCC
>JAHWKH010000098.1 GCA_019347995.1 Gemmatimonadota bacterium
CGAAGAAGATCTCGTCGAAGCGGCCCTTGCGCAGGAATTCCGGGGGCAGGCGCTGCACGTCGTTGGCGGTGGCCACCACGAACACGTCGCCGCGTCGCTCCTGCATCCACGTGAGGAAGCTGCCCAGGATGCGCTGCGACACCCCCCCGTCCTCGCTGCCGCCCTGGGCGAACGCCTTCTCCAGCTCGTCGATCCAGAGCACCACCGGCGCCATCCGCTCGGCGGCCCGCATGGCACGCTTGAAGTTCTTCTCGCTCTCGCCGATGTACTTGTTGTACAGGTTGGAGGGATCGAGCTTGAGCAGCGGGAGGCTCCATTCCGAGGCCACGGCCTTGGCCGACAGGCTCTTCCCGCACCCGGGGACACCCAGGAGGAGCATCCCACGGGGGAACGTCAGTCCGAACTCGGCCGCCTTTTCCGGGCTGCGGACGACCGCCGTCCGCTTCCGCAGCCACGCCTTCAGCCCCGTCATGCCGGCCACCTCGGTCCAGCTCTCCTCCACCGGGTAGTATTCCAGGAGCCCCTCGCGCTCCACCACCTCCTTCTTCGCGTCGATCACGTGGCGGATGTCCTCGACGGTGAGGCTGTGGTCCTCGACGATGGCCTTGGTGAGGACCTTCTCGGCCTCGAGGAGCGTGAGGCCGGAGAGGTGCTTCAGGAGGGTTGCCACCTCCTCCTTGCTCAGGGCGATCGTCACGTCCCGCTGCCGCCCCATGTCACGGAGGAGGTGGACCAGGAGCTCCCGGTACTCCTTCTGGCCGGCGGCGGGGAGGCTCACCACGGCGGCACGGTGCTCCAGCGCCCCGGGGAGGGGGAGGTCGTGGCCCGTGAGCACCACGGCGCCGTCCTGGTCCTCCAGCGTCCCGGCGGCGTCCTTGAGGTGCGCCACCAGCGTCGGATTGCCCATGTCCTGTTCGGTGAGGCCGGCCAGCAGGTAGAGGGCGGGGTGGGTCGAGGCCGTGATGTGCCGGAGCGCGCCCAGGGGCTCGGCGGTGTCGTAGATCCCCCCCTCGTGGCCGTCGGCGCGCCCGAGCCCGCGGGAGCGGCTCCAGGTGAAGAAGGTGAGGCCCATGGCGTCGCTCAGGTGGCGCAGCAGCGAGACGACGCGGTCTTCCTCGTCGCTGCGCACGTGGACCAGGCCGTAGCGGGAGCGGATCAGGAGCTCCAGGTCCTTCACCACGTCCCGTGCGGCGTCGGGCATCGAGGTCGTCAGGATGCCCGGGGCATGCGCTGGATCGACTCCTCCACGGGGGGGTCGAAGTGCACGTCGAGCTGCGGGAAGGCGATGGTGATGCCGGCCTCCTTGAGCGCCCACCAGATGGCCTGGTTGAGCTCGGAGCGGTGGATGGGCGACGTCCACGGGTCGGCCATCCACACGGATACCTCGAACACCACCGAGGAGTCGCCGAACTCGATGAGGAAGACCAGGGGGTCCTTGCCCTGGAACCGCCACTCCAGGGCGTCGGCCGCGGCCTGCAGCGCCTCCATGACCCTGCGCATGTCCGATCCGTACTCCACGCCGACGGTGGCGCGCAGGCGGAAGAGGCTGTCGCGCAGCGTGTAGTTCTTGACGCTGTTCTGCACCAGGGTGGCGTTGGGGATGATGATCTCCTCCTCGTCCCGCGTACGGGCCACCGTGCTGCGGATCCCCATCTTCTCCACCTGCACCACCCGATCCTCCACCTCCAGCACGTCGCCCGGCTTGATGGAGCGCTCGACCAGGAGGATGAGCCCCGAGACGAAGTTCTGCGCGATGTTCTGCATCGCGAAGCCGATGCCCACCGCCACGATGGCTCCGGCGGCGAACAGCGCCGCGAGGTCCACGCCCAGGTTGTCCAGGGCGAGCCCCAGCCCGATGGCCATGACCAGGTAGTGGATGAGCCGCTTGGCCACCGTGATGGTGCCCCGGTCCTGGACGCCGCGGGCGCGCATGGCCCGGGCGGCCCCCTGCCGGAAGAGGCGCGACGCGCCCCACGTGATGGCCACGATGATGGCGGCGGTGATGAGCGTGGAGAGCGTCACCCCCGTGCCGGAGATGGTGAAGAGGGGCTCGTTGAGGAGAGTGCGCACGACGAGCCACTCCAGGCCCAGCGCGCCGAGGGCGACGATGGAGCCCACGATGAACACGCTCCAGAAGGCGACGGCCTCCGCGACTCCGCTGGCGCCGGCCTCCTCCTCGCTCTCCGCCGTGAAGAAGCCGCCTGCCGCCGCCCGCGCGCCCCGGGCGAGGAGCCAAGTGACGACGAGAACGGCGACGAACGCCAGGACGTCCTGTACGGTGAGGGTACGGCCGGCCGCCGTCAGGAGGGGCCGTGTCAGGATGCCGTCCAGGGCCTCGGTGAGCGTGGACCAATCCATGGTGGGGTCGCCTCCGGCGGGGGTTCGCGCGATGGCGGGCAGGATGGGGAGGATGTGGGCGACTCCACAACCACCGGCACGGTCGTCTCCCGGCCGGGTAGGCGCGAAGGAAGGAAGCGCACAACGCTTCGATGTCGAAACGATCGCGCCCCGGGTCGCCAGCGGCTCTTCCGAGGCGCCGCCCAGGAGGATCCATGGCCGACCATCCGATCCTGACCGTCTACGAGAAGCCCACCTGCACGACGTGCCGCCGGCTCCACGACCTGCTCGAGGCGGAAGGCGTCCCGTTCGAGCGGGTGAACTACATGGTCGAGCCGCTGCCCCCGGCCACCCTGCGGGAGCTGCTGCGCAAGGCGGGTCTGTCGCCGCGGGATGTGCTCCGGGAGCGGGAGGCCCGTGAAGCGGGGGTCACGCCGGACGACGGCCGCTCCGACGACGACATCCTGGAGCTCCTGGTGGAGCGCCCCGAGCTCCTGCAGCGGCCCATCGTCGAGAAGGGTGATCGTGCGGTGCTGGCCCGGCCGGTGGAGCGTGTGAGAGAGCTGCTGCGTGGCTGACGGGCACCGGGCCCGCCCGCGGGAGGGCCCGCGTCGTCACGGGCGGGCGGCGGCCTCGTCGAAGGCCTCGGCCACGCGACCGAGAGCCTCCAGGAGCTCCTCCCGCGGCAGCCCGAAGCCGATCCGGAGATAGCGGTCCATGCCGAAGTGGTCGCCGGGCACGACGAGGACGTCCTTCTCCGTGCGCAGGCGCTCGGCGAGCTCCGTCGAGCCTACGGGCGCGTCGTAGCGGAGGTAGGCGATGGCCCCGGCGTCGGGCGGGTGCACCGCGAAGCCGTGCTCGCGGCACCAGTCCAGGGTGAGGTCGCGGTTCTCGCGTACGATGCGGCGGGTGCGCTCCAGGATGCGCCCCCGCGTCCCCGGGGCCAGGGCCAGGGTTGCGAGGGCGTCCGACGTCGTGGCGGGGGAGATCGTGGTGTAGTCGGTGCGCGCCCACAGGTCGTCCACCACGTCGGCGGGCCCCAGCACCCAGCCCAGGCGCAGGCCCGGGAGCGCGTACGCCTTGGAGAGGGAGTGGGTCACCAGAACCCTGTCGTACCGGCCCCAGAACGTGGGCGTCTCGGGTCCCTCGGCTTCGGCGCCGCGGTAGACCTCGTCGGCGAGGATCCAGGCCTCGTGGCCGTCGGCGATCTCGACGATCCTGTCCATGTCCGGGCCGGTCAGGGCACGGCCGGTGGGGTTGTTGGGGTTCGTCACCAGGACGATGCGGGCCCCGCCTTCCCCGACCGCCGCTTCCAGCGCGCCGAGGTCGGGGGCCCAGCCCTCCTCCTCGCGCAGGCGGAACGGGAGTATCTCCGCGCCGAAGGTCTCCAGCAGGCCGGGCACCTGGCCGTAGTTGGGCACCATGACCGCCGCGCGGGAGGCGCCGGGGCTCGCCAGGTGCCAGAAGCACGTGAAGTTGGCCTCCGCGCCCCCGGTGGTCACCACCACGTTGGCCGCCGTCGCGCCTTCGTAGAGGGCGGCGACGCGCTCCCGGAGGGCGTCGGAGCCGTTGGACTGCCCGTAGCCCAGCCGCAGGTCCAGCACGTCCGCCGGGTCCCCGCCGGCCAGGTCGAGGAGCTCGCGGACGGTGAGCGGATGGACGCCGCTCTCGGAGAGGTTGTAGCGCACGCGGTGCTCGTACGTCGACTGGTACCGCTCCATGCGGAATGGGATCAGGTCCACGGTGGTTCCCTGCCGGGCTCGAGGATGAGGGGTGGCGTGGGAGGGTGACATTGGCGCGGCGGAGCGCGGGACGCAACGCACCGGCCGCTCCCCCAAGGCCCTCGCCGGAAGCCCACGTATGGACGCGTTTCCGGGAACGCCAGCCCGGTCCCGGGGTCCATTCCCACCACGCGCGGAATCCTCCCCGAACGAGGTGCCATGAGCGACGTCATCCTTCCCGAGCAGCAGGTCGACCCCAGCGGTGGCGGCGCCATCGTGCTCATCGTCATGGACGGGCTCGGGGGCCTGCCCCACCCGGACACCGGGAAGACCGAGCTCGAGACGGCGCGCACGGCCCATCTGGACGCCCTGGCGGCCCGCTCGTCCCTGGGAATGCTCCAGCCGGTGGCCGCCGGCATCACGCCGGGCAGCGGACCGGGCCATCTCTCCCTGTTCGGATACGACCCGACCCGCTACACCATCGGACGGGGCGCCCTGTCGGCGCTCGGCGTGGGCGTCGAGCTCCGGCGCGGCGACGTGGCCGCCCGCCTCAACCTCGCCACCTTCGACGGCGAAGGGCGCGTGAGCGACCGCCGGGCGGGCCGGCCCTCCGACGAGGAGGCGCGCCGGGTGGTCGAGAGGGTCATGGCCGGCGTGGAGCAGCCCGACGGCGTCGAGCTCTCGCTGATCCCCGAGAAGGAGCACCGCGTGGTGCTGCACCTGCGGGGCCCCGGCGTCGGGGGCGCCGACCTCGGCGACACCGATCCCCTCGAGGATGGACGCCCGCCCCTGGCGCTGGAGGCCGGGAGCGCGTCCTCCGAGCCCACCGCGGTCGTGGTGCGGAGCTTCCTGGACCGGGCGCGGCGGATCCTGGGCGACGAGCCGGTCCTGAACGGCTTCCTGGCCCGCGGCTTCGCCGAGTACCGGGACTTTCCGACCCTTCAGGAGCGCTTCGGCCTGTCGGCCACCGTCATCGCCCGCTATCCCATGTACCGCGGGGTCGCCCGGCTGGTGGGCATGGCCGTGGACCGCGTGCCGGACAGCCTCGAGGCGACGGTCGGGGTCCTTGAGGAGACGTGGGGCCGCTACGACTTCTACTTCCTCCATTTCAAGGACACGGACACGAAGGGGCACGACGGCGACTTCGACGGGAAGGTGGCCGCCATCGAGGCGGTGGACGCCCTCGTGCCCCGCGTCCTCGCCCTGGGCCCGGCGGTGGTGGCGGTCACCGGCGACCACTCCACGCCCACCCTCTACCGGGAGCACTCCTGGCACCACGTGCCGACGCTCCTCCACTCCAGGTGGCCGCGGCCCACGGGCACGACGTTCGGCGAGAGCGCCTGCCGGGCCGGGGACCTGGGCGTCATCCACGGCACCGAGCTCATGCCCCTGGCCCTGGCCCACGCGGGCCGGCTCGTGAAGTACGGAGCGTAGGGAGATGTCGAAGGTGGCCCCCGATGCCGAGCTCGACCGGACGCTGCGGCGGGCCCACGCCCTGGGCGACGAGGGCGATTGGGACGGCATGGCCGTGACGCTGCGGGAGGCGCTGGAGAGCTGGCCCGATGATCCGTACCTGCTGTGTTGGCTCGCGGTCGCCGAGCGGGAGCTGGGGCTGGGTGGCATCGCGTACGAGCACTTCAAGGCCTGTCTGGCCAAGGAGCCCCGCGACCCCCACGTCCTGGCCACGGCGGGCAACGCCATCGCCGCCTTCGATGATCCGGAGGCCGAGCCGGCTCTGCGCACCGCGGCCCTGCTCGCCCCTCACCTTCCCCTGACGCGCTGGCTCTACGGGGCGTACCTGGCCCGGGAGGGGATGACGGAGGACGCCCTCAGGGAGCTCGACGCCGCCGTGGAGCTGGACCCCGACGACGGCGCCATCCAGTACGAGCGGGGGGTGGCCCTGGCCCTGTCGGAGCGGTACTCCGACGCCGTCGACGCCTTCTTCCGCGCCACGGAGCTGGATCCCGACGACGCGTGGGCCCGGCTGGTGCTGGGCCTGGCGCTGGTGGAGGACGGCCGGCCCGAGGAGGCCGCCGGCGAGCTCGAGCGGGGCGCCCGGGACAGCCCGGAGGACCTGGAGGCGCAGATCCTGGCGGCCCTCGCCGCCGCCGCCGCCGGGTACGAGGATCGTGCGTGGGAGATGCTGGAGCGGGCGCGCATGTCCGGACCCGAGGTCGCCGACGCGCGTCTGGTGGGGGCCGCCGAGGAGCGCCTGTCCAGCGGCGCCGGACCGGCGGGCGATCTCCTGGTGAGTCTGGCGCCCGGCGCCCTCCGGGAGCGGCTCATGTCACGCCCGTGATGGACATCGACATCCCCTTCACCGGGTTCGTCCTGCAGAACGGCCTCAACGTCATCGTCCACGAGGACCGATCGCTGCCCCTGGTCAGCGTGAACCTCTGGTACCACGTGGGCTCGAAGAACGAGCGGCCCGGCCGGACCGGCTTCGCGCACCTCTTCGAGCACGTCATGTTCGAAGGCTCGGCCCACGTGGAGGGAGGCGCGTTCGACCATCTCCTGGAGTCGGCGGGGGGCGTCAACAACGGCTCCACCACGACCGATCGCACGAACTACTGGGAGAACGTTCCCAGCAACGCGCTGGAGCTGGCCCTCTGGCTCGAGGCGGACCGCATGGGCTTCCTCCTGGACGCCATGACCCAGGAGAAGCTGGACGTCCAGCGCGACGTGGTCAGGAACGAGCGGCGGCAGAGCTACGAGAACCGGCCGTACGGCCTGGCGTTCGAGACGGTCCTGGCGGCGCTCTATCCGCCCGACCATCCCTACCACTGGCCGGTGATCGGCTCGATGGAGGACCTGGCCGCCGCGACCCTCGAGGACGTGCGCGAGTTCTTCCGCACGTACTACGCCCCCAACAACGCCAGCCTGGCGGTGGCCGGAGACGTGGACGCCCGCGAGGCCCGCGAGCTGGTCGAGCGCTGGTTCGGCGACATCCCCCCGGGCCCCCCCGCTCCCCCCGTGCTGGTGCCGGAGGGCGGGCTGGAGACCGACGGGCGCCTCGTGCTGGAGGACCAGGTGAGCCTGCCGCGCGTCTACCTGGCGTGGCGGGCGCCGCGCCAGTTCACCCGGGAGGACGCCGTGCTGGAGCTCCTGGCGTCGGTGCTGGCCGAGGGAAAGGGGTCGCGCCTCTACCGCCGGCTGGTCTACGGCGAGCGCGTGGCCCAGGACGTGTCGGCCTTCCAGCACGGCGGGGAGGTGGACGGCTCCTTCTTCATCATCGTCACCGCCAGGCCGGGGGTGGGGCTCCAGGAGCTGGAGCGGGCCGTCCGGGAGGAGGCCGCCCGGGTCGCGTCCTGGGACGAGGAGCTGGAACGACTGCTGGTCGAGGCGCGCCGTGATCGGTCCTCGGAGGTCGAGGTCCCGCTGCCCTCGAGCCTGTCGGCGACCGCCCTGGCCAGGCTGCGCGACGACCCGGACGCGGTGCGCGAAGAGCTCGAAACGCTGCGGCAGCTTCAAGAGCAGTATGGTTCGCGGGCGACGAGCCGCTTTGTGCTCAGCATGACGCATCGCCCGGACGATGTGCGCCGCGTGCTGGAGCTGGCCAGGGCAGCCCGAGTCGAGCAGTTGGATGTCGTGCCGCTGTTTGAGACCGTCGACGATCTGCAGCGTTCGTCCGAGATCATGCGCGGTCTCTACGAAGACGAGGCGTATCGCCGGCACCTGGCCGGACGGGGCGGC
>JAHWKH010000099.1 GCA_019347995.1 Gemmatimonadota bacterium
GCCGCTCTTGGACCGGGCCGTGGTGGAGGCCGCCGCCACGCTCCCCGACCCCTGGCGGGTGAGCCTGCTCCGGGGCGGCAAGCCGCTCCTCAAGCGGCTGACGGCGCGCCACGTTCCCAGGAAGGTGGTCTACCGCCGCAAGCGGGGCTTCGACCTGCCCGTGGACGCGTGGCTCGACGGCCCGTTCCGCGAGCGTTTCGAGGATCGGCTGTCCGCGAGGGCCGTCGACGGCCTCGACTACGGCATCCTGGGCGACGTGTACGGGCGGCACCGGAAGGGAGAGCGGGGGAACCTGACGGCGCTGCTGTGGGCGTGGCTGTGCCTGGAGGAGTGGCACTCCCGGTGGGCCGCGGGTGGGGAGCTTCCGACGCCGCCGGGGACGTGGAGCGGAGCGGCGGGCTTCCTGGGCTAGGGGCGGCGGCGGCCGGGAGGACTAGCGCGGCAGGAGGGACTTCACGGCCCTGACCTTGCCACCCGGCTCTCGTTCGAGGCGGTCCACGTATTCGAAGGCGACGTCCAGCCTGGGGCTCACCTTGCTGTGGACGGCTTCCCTCAGGTGGGCCTCGTCGGGCTCTCCGTAGCCGGGGCGGCGGACCACGCGCAGGACCACCTCGCCCAGGCGGCGCTGGACGACCTGGGCCTCGACGACGGACTCGGCGTCCTTGAAGACGTAGTCGAAGCGGAGGACGCGGGCGCCTTCGGGGGTGGTGACGTAGTCCTCCACGCGCCCCTCGATGCGCTCCAGGACGGGCGTGGCGCGTCCGCAGACGCAGGGGCCCTCCCGCCAGACACCCACGTCGCCGACCTCGTAGCGCAGGAACGGCATGGCCTTATCGGCGAAGCCGGTGGCCACGATGCGGCCGCGCACCCGGCCGCCGGGCAGCGGCTCGGGATCGAGGCATTCGAGGACGCCGAACTCCACGTCCTCGTGGAAGACGTCGCCCTCGGGACAGCGGGACGCGTTGCCGCAGCCCTCGGAGAAGCCGTACTGGTCCGTGACCGGGCAGCCGAAGGCCGCTTCCATGGCCGCGCGCTGGTGCTCGTGGAGGGTCTCGGCGCCGGTGAAGACGGCGCGGGGAGGCGTCGCCAGGGTCCGGCCGAGCTCCAGCATCTCCCCCGCCAGGACGGCCAGGATGGACGGGTAGCCGCTCAGGTAGGCGTAGCCGCCCCGGTCGAGGCGGTCGACGATGGCCGGCACCTTGTCGCGGGTCACGTGGTGCATGGGGAAGAGCGTCTGGGCCAGCGCCCGGTTCTCGCGCCAGTACGGGGGCCGGTCCCGGCCCGGGTCCACCAGGGAGTAGCCGGTGAACGTGGCGTGTCGCTCGCCGAAGCGGGCGCCGTAGCGCTCCCGGTGCCGCCACCACACGGCCCAGCGGAAGCGGATGGCCTCCGGCTCCTGCCAGAAGCGCAGGCTCTTTCCGGTGGTTCCGCTGGTGCGTACCTCCACCAGGGACCGGCGGTCGGCGTCCTCGGCCACCAGGGCCTCGCGGTGCTCCCGCACGTCCTCCTTGGTGAGGAGGGGCAGCCCGCCCAGGTCGTCCACTCCCCGGACCGCGCCGAGGTCGACGCCGGCGCGCCGGAAGAGGTCGCGGTAGTAGGGGACGCGCCCCGCCGCGCGGCGCACGAGATCGCGCACGGCTTCGTCCTGGTGGGCGCGCGCCCGCTCGGCGGACCAGCGCTCCGTCTCGCGCAGCCACGCCAGCCGCCGCTGGAAGGAGCCGCCGAAGCGCAGCCGTCGGAGACGCGCCCCCTCCACCGTGCAGGCCACGTTCTGGAGGGGGATGGGCAGGCGGCCGTACAGCCGGCGGCCGAGGGAGGCGGCCACGCTCAGCGGCCTCCGGCGCGGCCGGCGGGCCGCTCCGGCCCGTGCTCGCCGGAAGAGACGCGCCGCCCCTCCCCGCCGGACACGGCGTCGCCCAGCACCGCGCGCCGGAACGACGGATACTGGACGTCCGCCAGGAGGCGGCTCTCCACCAGGGCCCGGGCCGCCCTTCCCCGCCGCTCCCGCTCCGCCGGCGAGCCGAGAAGCCGGCGCAGGTGCGCCTCCCATGCCCCGGCGTTCGACGCGAACAGGAGGCCGCCCTCGATCCCGTCGGCCCGGGCCGCCGCGTCCAGCTCCTCCAGGCCGCCGCCGGGGCTCGCGACCACCGGGACGCCGCCGGCCAGGGAGAGGAGCACCGAGACGCGCCCGCCCCGGCTCCGGCTCCACGGCTCGTCGCCCAGCGGGGAGACGGCCACGTCGAACGACGCCACGGCGTCGCGCTCCGCGGTCTCGGACCACGGCGCGAAGTCCGTGCGGGCGTCCAGCTCCGGCGACAGGCCCGGGCGCGGCGCCGTGCAGGCCAGGAAGCGCGCCCGGGGATGGTCGGCGAGCACCCTCGCCAGGACGGCGTCGATGCGTCCCAGGTACGCCTGGCTGGCCCGGTTGCCGATCCAGCCCACCACCGGCGCCTCCGGATCGCCCTCCGCCTGCCCATCGGCGAACCGGTCACGCTCCAGCGCCGGATAGAGGATGCTCACGTCCCGCGCCTTCTCCCGGGCGTACGCCGCCAGGGGGGGCGAGCCCGCCACCACGTGGTCGGCGGCGGCCAGCATGCGGTCGAAGCGGCGCTTGCGCGACGCCGCCACGGCCGCGGACTCGCCCCACGAGAAGTGCTCGTGGAGCGCGTCGTCGAAGTCGTAGACCACGCGGGCCCCCAGGCGCTGCCAGGCGCGCACCAGCGCCAGCGGCGGGAGGACCTTCTGGACCAGGACCACGTCGTGGCCCCAGGACTCCAGGAGGAGGCGGCGCAGGAAGCGCGCGCGGTGGCGCAGCGCGGTGAGCGGCGGGGCTCCGGGTCGCCCGCCGCCGTACTCGATCCAGGTGAGGCGGACGCCGTCGGCCTCCAGGAACGGCCGGTAGTGCCACAGGCGGTGGCGCGAGCTGGCCGTGCTGCGGGGTCCGCCGGCCACGACGAGGAGGCGGGGTCCGGTCCCTTGCGACCTCATCGCGCGCGACCCGATTCCGGCCGGCCGACGGGCGACCTCACGCGCTGCGGCGCCGCGCCACCGAACGCTCCAGGGCCTCCAGGACGGCCCGGCCGACCCTTCGTCCGGCACCCCCGTCGAGGACGCCGCACTGCTCCCGGACCAGGCGGGCGCGCCCCTCGGCGTCGGCGTCGGGGTCCTCCAGGTAGCGCGCGATGCCTTCCAGCAGCGCGTCCACGCCGCCGGCGCGGAACACGCCGCCCGAGGCCACGACCGGCCGCTGGTGGGTGAAGTCGTAGAAGCGGCGGACCGAGCGATGGTAGGGGGTCTCGGGATGGGCGTCGAAGTCCACGACCACCACGGGGGTGCCGACGGCCGCTGCGTCGATGGAGATGGACGAGGCGGCGTTCACCACCACGTCGGCGTGGCGGAGCGTGTCGGCCAGGCGCTCGAGCTGCCCGCGGTCGAAGTCGCGGTCGTGGTACTCCCCCACCGGTGGGCGGCCCGCCTGGTCCAACGCCACGCCGGGCCTGTCACGCAGTGCGGCGTAGCGCTCCAGGTCGTCGAGCTGGTGCACGCGCACCAGGAGCTGCACGTCGGGCCGGGCCTCGGCGAGTCGCTGGGCCAGCCGGGCCACCAGGTCGGGCTCCTGGGGAATGGTGCCCTCGGTCCCGGACGTGTAGACGACCAGCCGTCGTTCCGGGTCCAGCCCCAGCTCCCGGAAGAACGCGCCCCGAGCCCGGTAGGGACCGTCGCTGGCGAAGACGTCGTGCTGCGGGGCACCGGTGACCACGACCCGCTCCGGCGGAAGGCCGTGGATGCCCACGGCCTGGTCCTTCATGATCTCGTTCCAGACCGTGATCCGGTCCACCTCCACGGGAAAGAACCCCGAGGTCGTCAGGTTGTCCCAGCTCGAGACCAGCACCATGGTCGGCACGCCCCGGTCGGCGGCGGCCATGAGGAGGTAACGGTCCAGGTAGCGGGCGCTGGAGGGGCCGCTGGGGCCCGACATGGTGACGACGCGGGTGCCCACCACCACGTCGGGGCGCCAGCGCCGGAAGGCGTCGCCGTACAGGTCCGGCGCCAGCGCGCGCGTCAGCCGGCGGCTGAGCCGGAGCAGGGCGTCCTGCCCCCGCCGTCCCAGGGCGCCCAGCAGGCGGTGGACGGCCCGGGCCGAGGCGCTGGAGCGCAGCGTCTCGCCGATCATGATGCGGGCGGTGGCGCAGCGCAGCGAGAGGAGCACGACGTGGAGCCGGAGCACCGCCCCGTCCACGACGCGGAAGAGGCGCGAGCGCGGCGCCACGAGGGGGTGGATGTAGACCGAGGGCCCCTCGAACTCGCGGCGGAAGGCCTCGACGGCCGCCGCGGCCGAGAACAGGTGCACCTCCGCGCCGCCCTCGAGGATCGTCGCCCAGGCGTCGCTGCGCAGCACGTCGCGTACGTTGACCGCCATGGGCAGGCCCAGGAACAACACGGGCCGCCGGCTGCGCCCGGACGAGGGGTCGGGGCGCTCGCCCGTGGTCGGCGTCGCCACCGCCCTCATCCCTCGCTGCCCCCGGCGCGCCCCAGCAGGCCCCGCTCCCGCATCTCGGCCAGCGCGCCCTCCAGGGCGGACGCGCCGCGCTCGTGGGCGCGCACCCAGTCGGCCAGCGCCGTCAGCCCCTCGTCCAGCGTCGTCTCCGGCACCTCGCCCAGGAGCCGCCGCAGCGCCGACACGTCGGCCCTGCCGTGGCGGATGTCGCCCATCCGGTACTCCCCCGTCACGCGCACGGCGGACGGATCCGCACCGTAGAGCCTCGCCAGGCGGAGCGCCACGTCGTGCACGGAGGTCGCCCGGCCGGAGCCCACGTCCACGGTGAGAGCGCCCGCGGCATCGGCCGGCAGCGGCGCGTCGGCGGCCGCGACGAGCGCGTCCACGACGTCTTCCACGTATACGAAGTCGCGGGACTCGCGGCCGTCCTCGAACACCGAGACCGGCTCGCCGTCCAGCAGGCGCACCGAGAAGATGGAGAGGATGCCCGTGTACGGATTCCGCAGCGACTGGCCGGGGCCGTACACGTTCTGGAGGCGCAGCGTGAGCACCTCCACGCCGCGGGGCGGCAGCAGCAGGCGCAGGATGTCCTCCTGGTCGCGCTTGGTCAACGCGTAGACGGAGGCCGGATCGAGGCGGGTGCCTTGCCCGGCGGGGAGCGGCTCGAGGCCGCCGCCGCAGCCGGGGCAGTCCGGCTCCCATGCGCCCCGTGCCAGGGCATCGGCGGCCCGGGGCCCGGGATAGACCGGCCCGCACGACGCGCAGGTCCAGGGGCCCTCCCCGTAGACCGCCCGGGAGCCCGCCAGCACCACCCGCCCGGGGTCGGCCGCGCCGTCCGCCAGGAGGTCGCACAGGAGCGCGGTGCCGCCCACGTTCACGTCCACGTAGCGCCGGGCGCGGTACATGGACTCCCCGGTGCCCGTCTCGGCGGCCAGGTGCCAGACCACGTCCGCATCTCCGGCCAGCACCTCTCGCCACGCGTCGGCGTCGCGGGCGTCGCCCCGCACGAAGCGGGCGCCGTCGAGCTCGGCCGGGGGCCCTGCGTCGGGGCCGTGCACGGCGGGGACGAGGGCGTCGAGCACGGCCACGTTCCAGCCGCCGGAGAGCAGCCGCGCCACCAGGCGCCGGCCGATGAAGCCGGCGCCGCCGGAGACCACCGCGCGACCCGCCACGTCAGCCTTCGCGGGCGCCGGCCGCCGCCGCGCGCCGCCCCGTCGCGCCACCGCGCCACGCCTCGAGGACGTCGGCGATCCGCTCCGAGGTGCGTCCGTCCCAGCCCTCGGGGGCGCGGGCGTCAAGGGAGCGTCCCCACACCTGGCGGAACGCGTCCACGATGGCCTCCCGTGAGCGCTCGGGCACCAGCCGGTTCGTGCCCTCGGTGATGGTCACCGGCCGTTCCGTGCTGCTGCGCAGCGTCATGCAGGGCACGCCCAGCACCGTCGTCTCCTCCTGGATCCCGCCCGAGTCGGTGAGGACCACCCCGGCGCCGTCCAGCAAGGAGAGCATCTCCAGGTAGGGGAGCGGCTCCACCACCCGCACGCGCTCCAGCCCGAGCCCGAACGCCCCCAGGCGCGCCGCCGTGCGCGGGTGCAGCGGCAGCACCACCGGCGCCTGCGCCGCCACGTCCTCCAGCGCGGCCACGATGGCGGAGAGCTGCTCCCGGTCGTCCACGTTGGAGGGGCGGTGCAGCGTCACGGCCACGTAGCCCCGCCGCTCCAGCCCCAGCCGCCGCGGCACGTCGCGCTCCCGGGCGGCGGGCAGGCTGGCCATGAGCGAGTCGATCATGACGTTGCCCACGAAGTGGATGCGAGCGTCGGCGACGCCCTCGCGCCGCAGGTTCTCGTCGGCGTCGCGGCTGGGCGTGAGGCAGAGGTCGGCGAGCTGGTCGGTGAGGATCCGGTTGATCTCCTCGGGCATCTCCCGGTCGCCGCTGCGCAGCCCCGCCTCCAGGTGCGCCACCGGCACGCCGAGCTTCGCCGCCGTGAGGGCCGCGGCCAGCGTCGAGTTGACATCGCCCACCACCATGACCAGGTCCGGGCGCTCCCGCTCGAGCACCGGCTCGATGGCGGTCATGACGCCGGCCGTCTGCACCGCGTGGCTGCCCGACCCCACGCCCAGGTTCACGTCGGGCGTCGGAATGCCCAGATCGCGGAAGAAGGACTCCGACATCTTCTCGTCGTAGTGCTGGCCCGTGTGGACCAGCACGTTGCGGAAGCCCTCGCGTGCTTCCAGCGCCCGCAGCAGGGGCGCGATCTTCATGAAGTTGGGCCGGGCGCCCACCACGTGCAGGACGGTCAGGGTCACGGCCGCCTCCGCCGCCGCGCGAACTCCCGGGCCCAGTACGTGATGACCACGTCGGCGCCCGCCCGGGCGATGGAGAGGAGCGCCTCCTCCATGGCCCGCTCCAGGTCGAGCCAGCCCCGCTCCGACGCCGCCACGATGGCGGCGTACTCGCCCGAGACGTGGTAGGCCGCCACCGGCCAGCCCGTCTCGTCCTTCACCCGGCGCACGATGTCCAGATAGGCCAGCGCGGGCTTCACCATGACGATGTCGGCGCCCTCGTCGATGTCGGCCCACACCTCGCGCAGCGCCTCCTCGGCGTTGGCCGGGTCCATCTGGTAGCCGCGGCGGTCACCGAAGGAGGGCGTCGAGCCGGCGGCGTCCCGGAAGGGCCCGTAGAAGGCCGACGCGTACTTGGCGGCGTAGCTCATGATGGCCACCCCGGCGTGGCCGGTGCCGTCCAGCGCCTCGCGGATGGCGCCCACGCGGCCGTCCATCATGTCGGAGGGCGCCACCAGGTCGGCGCCGGCGTCGGCGTGGCTCACGGCGGCCCGGGCCAGCAGCTCCAGGGTGGCGTCGTTGTCCACCTCGCCGTCGCGCAGCACGCCGCAGTGGCCGTGGGAGGTGTACTCGCACAGGCACACGTCGGCGATGACCAGGAGGTCGGGATGCTCTTCCTTCAGGCGCCGCACGGCCCGCTGGACGATCCCGTCCTCGGCGTACGCGCCGCTGGCCTCCTCGTCCTTGTGGCCGGGGATCCCGAAGAGGATCACGCCGCCCAGGCCGAGCACGGACGCCTCCTCGGCGTCCCGGGCCAGCTCGTCCACCGAGGTGCGGTGGACCCCCGGCATGGAGGCGACCGGCTCCCGGATCCCCTCGCCCTCCACCACGAAGAGGGGGAGGACGAGCTGGGCGGGGTGCAGGTGCGCCTCCCGGGCCAGGGCGCGGAGCGCC
>JAHWKH010000009.1 GCA_019347995.1 Gemmatimonadota bacterium
CATCAGGTCCTCTGGGTCCCCGGGAAGGCGCCGAGGAACGCCTGGGATCGCCTCGAATCCTAGCAGTCGAGCGGCCCCCTGTCAACGCGACGGGCGGCCGCAGGCGTCCGCGCGCCGCCGTCGCCCGGCTCGGATCGGGCCGCGGCGGCGGCCCGGGGGGCCGCGTTCCGGCCGCCGCGGGTGGACGTGCGCACCGGCGACACGCCCCAGTCCGACCGCCGGCGCCAGGCGCGCGATCCCGGCGAGATCCTGGTGACCACGCCCGAGTCGCTGTTCCTGATCCTGGGCGCCGGCGCCCGGGAGACGCTGCGCACGGTCCGCTGGGTCATCGTGGACGAGATCCACGCCATGGCCGCCACCAAGCGCGGCGCCCACCTCGCGCTCTCGCTGGAGCGCCTGGCCGCGCTCAGCGAGCACGACCCCCAGCGCATCGGCCTGAGCGCCACCCAGAACCCGCTGGAGGAGGTCGGGCGCTACCTCGTCGGCCCGCGGCGGCGGTGCCGGATCGTCGACGCCCACGTGCCGCCGATGCTGGATCTGTCGGTGGTGGTGCCCGTCGAGGACATGACCCGGCCGGTGGTGGAGACGGAGGACGGCGGCTTCGAGGTCCTGGGGGACGGCCAGAAGCCTTCGGGGTCGCTGATGCTGGCCGAGGAGGAGGAGACCACGCGCCAGTACGGGATCTGGCCGGCCGTCTACCCGAAGATCCTGGAGCTGGTGCGGGCGCACCGCACCACGCTGGTGTTCGTGAACAGCCGGGGGCTGTGCGAGCGGCTGGCGCAGCGGCTCAACGAGCAGGCCGGCGAGGAGCTGGTGCGCGCGCACCACGGCAGCCTCGCCCACGAGCAGCGCCGCGAGATCGAGGAGGCGCTCAAGTCGGGAGCGCTCCGGGCACTGGTGGCCACGAGCTCGCTGGAGCTGGGCATCGACATGGGCGCCGTGGACCTGGTGATCCTCGTGGAGTCGCCGGGATCGGTGGGCAGCGGCCTGCAGCGCGTCGGCCGCGCCGGCCACCAGGTGGGGGAGACCAGCATCGGACGCATCTTCCCGAAGCACCGAGGCGACCTGTTGGAAGCGGCGGTGGTGGCCGCGCGCATGCGGCAGGGCGCCATCGAGGCGCTGCGCGTGCCGCGCAATCCGCTGGACGTGCTGGCCCAGCACGTGGTCGCGATGGCCGCGGTGCAGCCGTGGCGGGTTGGGGAGTTGGCGGCCGTGGTGCGCCGCGCCGCCAACTTCAGGGAGCTGCCCGACGCGGCCTTCACCGGCGTGCTGGACACGCTCTCGGGCCTCTACCCTTCCCACGACTTCGCCGACCGGCGCCCCCGCATCTACTGGGACCGGGAGCGCGACGTCGTCGAGGGCCGGCGGGGTGCGCGCATGCTGGCGGCGGTGAACGCCGGGACCATTCCCGACCGGGGGCTCTTCGGCGTCCACCTGGGCGAGGGGGGGCCGCGGGTGGGGGAGCTGGACGAGGAGATGGTGCACGAGTCCACGTCGGGCCAGACCTTCACCCTGGGCGCCACCACGTGGCGGATCCAGGAGATCACCCGCGACCGGGTGATCGTGGAGCCGGCGCCCGCCGGCGACGGGGGAGAAACGGAGGAGTAGCAACCGTCATGGACGATCTGATCGGCCTGATCCTCATCGTCATCGGCGTCGCGCTGGGCCTGTGGCTGCTGTTCAGCATCATCCACATCGTCCGCGAGTACGAGCGCCTCGTCGTCTTCCTGTTCGGGCGGCTGCAGGGCGCGCGAGGACCGGGCATCGTGCTGCTCATCCCGTTCGTCGAGGCGCTCTTCACCCCCGCCTCTGCCGGGGCGCTCCCGGGAGGCGGCCCCGGGGCCGGAGACGGCGCCGACCTCATGGCGCGCTTCCTGGACGCCACCGTGTACCGCCTCGTGGACGTGGGCGGCGACCCCCTGGACGCCATCCAGGGCATCATCCTCCTCATCCTGGCGGTGTTCCTCCTCAAGAACGCGTTCGACTTCCTGCGGGCGTACCTGGTGGCGCGTGTGGAGCAGGGCGTCACCCGCGACCTGCGCAACCGGGTCTACGACCACCTCCTCGAGCTGGACCTGGCGTTCTTCGGCCGCACGCGCATGGGGCAGATCGTCTCGCGCCTCACCCACGACGTGGAGCAGCTCCGCACGCTCGTCACGAAGGAGCTCTCGAAGCTCATGAGCTCGGGCTTCGAGTTCCTCGTGGCCGTGGCCTTCATGCTGGCGATCTCCTGGCAGCTCACGCTGGCGGCCTTCGTGGTGATCCCCGGCACCATGGGCGTGTGGGGACCCCTCGTGAAGCGCCTGCGCCGGGGCGACCGGCGCGTGCTCGACCTGGCCGGCGAGGTCAACGCCCACATCCAGGAGACCCTGGCGGGCATCCGCCTGGTGAAGTCGGCGGGAGCCGAGCGCTTCGAGCGCGGCCGCTTCCACGGGCTCACCGGCGACTACTTCCGCACGTTCGTGCGCACCGAGCGGCTGCGGGCGCTGGCGGCGCCGCTGACCGAGATGCTGGCGGCCGTGGGCACGGTGGTCATCCTCTGGTACGGCGCGCGCCTGGTGGTGGTGGAAGGGGCGCTCACCGGCGCCCAGTTCGTCGGATTCCTCGCCCTCTCGCTCAAGCTGTACGCCCCGGTGAAATACGCGGCCAAGTTCCCGGCCATCGTGCAGCCGGGCCTGGTGGGGGCCGAGCGCGTCTTCGAGTTCCTGGACGCGCCCATCGAGATCCGCGACCGCCGGGGCGCGCGGCCCTTCCAGGGCGTGGAGCGCGAGCTGCGCTTCGAGGGCGTGGGCTTCGCCTACCGCCCCGACGAGCCGGTGCTCCAGGACGTGGACCTCGCCGTCCCGGCGGGCACGGTGGTGGCGCTGGTGGGTCCGTCGGGGGCGGGGAAGACCACGCTGGTCGACCTCCTGGGCCGCTTCTACGATCCCACCGAGGGACGCATCACCGTCGACGGGACGGACCTGCGCGATCTCTCCATCGACTCCCTGCGCCAGGCCCTGGGCATCGTCTCCCAGGAGACCGTGCTCTTCCACGACACGGTGCGCGCCAACATCGCCTACGGGATGGCCGATGCGTCCCACGAGGAGGTGGAGCGGGCAGCGCGGGCGGCCAACGCCCACGAGTTCGTGTCGGCCATGCCCCGGGGCTACGAGACCGTGGTGGGCGAGCGGGGCGCGCAGCTGTCGGGGGGGCAGCGGCAGCGCCTGGCCATCGCCCGGGCGATCCTGCGCGATCCGCCCATCCTCGTGTTCGACGAGGCCACCAGCGCGCTGGACACCGAGTCCGAGCGGCTGGTGCAGTCGGCGGTGGAGCGGCTGCTGCGGGGGCGCACGGTATTCGTCATCGCCCACCGGCTGTCGACGGTGCAGAGGGCGGACCAGATCGTCGTCCTGGAGCGGGGCCGCATCGTGGAGCGTGGCACGCACGCCGACCTGCTCTCCCGGGGGGGGCTGTACCGTCGTCTCCACGAGCTCCAGTTCGACGACCCGCCGGAGGCGGCGGTCCCTTCGTCGTGAGGAGCGCGACCCTGCGGCACCGGCTCGAGTACGCCGGCTTCCGAACGCTCCTCCTGGTCCTGCGGGCCCTGCCCGAGCGCGTGGCCCTGGCCCTGGGCTCGGGTCTGGGATGGCTGGCGGGGGGTGCGCTGCGCATGCGCCGCGACGTGGTCGACGCCAACCTGGCCCTCGCCTTTCCCGACCGGGACGAGCGCTGGCGTGGACGCGTCGCCGCGGAGAGCTACCGGCATCTCGGGAGGGAAGGGGTCATGGCGTTCCGTCTGGGGCGCGCCCCCGCCCGGGTCGTACTGGAGCGCACGGACGTCGACGGCCTGGAGGCGCTCCGGGACGCCGTGGCCTCCGGGAGGGGCGCCGTCGTCGTCACCGGCCACCTCGGCAACTGGGAGGTGGGGGGTGCGGCGGTGTCCGTGCGGGGGGTGGCGATCGACGCCGTGGCCTTCCGCCAGGCCAACCCCCTCTTCGACGACGACCTGGTGCGGAATCGCTCGCGCCTGGGCATGCGCGTGGTGCGCAAGGGGGATGCGCCACAGGCCGTGCTCCGTGCGCTGCGCGAGGGCCGCGTGCCCGCCCTGGTGGCCGACCAGGACGCCCGCCGCGGCGGCGTGTTCGTGGACTTCATGGGCGTTCCGGCCGCCACCGCCCGGGGGCCCGCCGTCTTCGCCCTGCGCGCCGGCGCCGACCTGTTCCTGGGGGTGGCGCTCGCCCGGGAGGGCCGGCCCCGCCGCTACCACGTGCGCCTGGAGCCCGTGCGGGTCGAGCGCACCGGCGACGTGGAGGAGGACGTGCGGCGCCTGACCGCGGCCCACACGGCGGCGCTGGAGGCGTGGGTGCGCCGCGCGCCCGAGCAGTACTTCTGGCAGCACCGCCGCTGGCGCACCCGTCCTCCGGAGATCCGCGGGACGGCCGCGCCCTCCCAGGAACCGGCCCCCCCCTCGCCTGTATAAGGAACGAGCAGGGCCGTGCGCTCCGGCGCGCATCCGGCGGGTCTGAGACATCGGCCGCCATCGTCGTGTCAGAAGGAGCCCCTTCGTGGTCTACATCTGCGTTCCCGTGCACGACGAGGGTCGAACCATCGGTCCGCTCCTCTGGAAGATCCGCAAGGTCATGGCCGATTTCGGCCGCGACTACGAGATCCTCGTGCTCGATGACGCCTCCCGCGACGAGACCCCCGACGTCCTCCAGCGCTACCGCAAGACGCTTCCCATGCGCGTGATCCGCTCCGACGAGCGCCTGGGGTACGCCCGCGCCACCGAGCGGCTCCTGCGGGAGGCCGTGCGCAGCGCGCCCTATCCCAAGCGGGATTCGGTCGTGACGCTGCAGGGCGACTTCAGCGAGGATCCCGCCCAGATCGTGGAGCTGGTGAAGACGCTGGAAGGGGGCGCCGACATCGTGGCCGGGTGCGCGTCCTCCGCGGGCCCGAGCGCTCCGCGGGGCGTCCGGATCATGCGGAGGGCGGCGCCCTGGGTCGTGGGGCGGTCCTGGGGGCGCGCGCCGGTCTCCGATCCCCTGTGCGGCCTGCGGGTCTACCGCGTCATCGTGCTGAGCAAGGCGTTCCGGACCGAGGAGGGCGACGTCGCGCTCCTCTCCGCCTCCGAACCTCTGGCCGTGAACCTGGAGCTGCTCGGGCTGGTGGCGCCCCACGCGCGCCGCATCGAGGAGGCCCCCGCCACCGGTCGCTACGACCTCCAGGTCAGGGCGTCGCGGGCGCGGCCCCTGAAGACGCTGCGGGAGCTTCTCCGCCACCGCGGGCGCGCCTGGCTCCAGGACGCTGGGGAGGCCGCGTGACCATCCGGCGGGCGAGGAGCGGCGTGGCCATGATCGTGGTGGCGGGGCTGGTCGGGCTTCCGGGTGCCGGAGACACGATCCACGCCCAGGACGCCATCAGGATGCCGGGAGTGAGCCCTCTGTTCCACGATCCCGAGGCGACCCCGGTGCCCTTCGGCCCGGGCGAGCGCCTGGAGTACCAGGTGAAGATGGGCGTCTTCAGCGTCGGCGACGGCTACATGGCCGTCGAGGGCGTGGACACCGTGCGCGGGCATCCGTCCTACCACATCCGCATGGGCATCCAGGGGGGCGTGCTCTTCGCCAAGGTCAACGACCGCTACGACTCCTGGATGGGGACCCGGGACCTGGTGAGCCGGCGCTACATCCGCGACATCCACGAAGTGAACTACAAGAGCCGCCGGGAGTTCGCGATCTATCCGGAGGAGCGCCGCTGGGAGCGCGTCGACGCCGACCAGGGCGAGACGATGTCCACGTCGGAGCCGCTGGACGAGATCGCCTTCCTCTACTTCCTGCGCACGCTCCCCCTCGAGGTGGGCGACACGTACACGCTGAACCGGTACTTCAAGGATGACGGCAACCCGGTCGTCATCAAGGTCCTGCGCAGGGAGCGCAAGGAGGTCCCGGCCGGCACGTTCAACACCATCGTGGTGCAGCCGGTCATCCAGACCGACGGGCTGTTCAGCGAGGGCGGCAAAGCCGAGGTCTACTTCACGGACGACGCCGCCCGGAACCTGGTGTACCTGCGCTCCGAGATTCCCGTGGTGGGGTCGGTGACGCTTCACCTGAAGAGCGTGCGCAAGGGGACGCGGCTGAACCCGGCCGGGCCGCGCTCCGGCGGCCGCTGAGCACGACGCACCGCCGCGCCCGATGACGCTCACCCTGCGGCGCCTCCGCCTGAAGGCGGTCTGGCTCCTGGTCGTCCCCTTCCTGTGGCTGGCCCGTCCCGAGCCCGCCCTGCTCGCCGCGGGCGTGATGCTGGCCGCCCTGGGCCTGGCGCTGCGCGCGTGGGCCGCCGGAGTGATCCACAAGGAGCGGGAGCTCTCGGTCGGCGGGCCGTACGCCCATACGCGAAATCCCCTGTACCTCGGCAGCTTCCTCATCGGGCTGGGGGTCACCGTGGCCGGCGGCCGCTGGGTCTTCGTGCTGGCCTTCGTCGCCTTCTTCGCGTGGATCTACACGCGCACGATACGCTCGGAGGCGCGCCACCTCCGCGACCTGTTCGGCGAGGGCTACCAGGAGTACGCGCGCCACGTGCCCGTCTTCCTGCCGCGCCCCCTTCCCTGGCGCCGGCAGGAGACGCCGGCGAGTCCGGGTCGAGGAGCCTTCTCGCTGGAGCGCTGGCGGAGGAACCGCGAGTACGAGGCGCTCCTGGGCGTGGTGGCGGGCTTCGCCTTCCTCGTCGTCAAGATGCTGTGGACGGCGTCGTGACGGCCGGCAGGGAGGATCGCGACGCCCTGGCGCGGGACCTGGAGCCCGTTCAGGCCACCTTCGAGGACTGGGGCCGCGAGGATCCGCTGTACGCGGTGCTCACCCGCAAGGCCCGTCGGGGAAACCGGTGGGACCCGGAGGAGTTCTTCGAGCGCGGCCGCGTCGAGATCGCCGAGGTCGTGGCCTATCTCGGCCGGCTTGGGCTCGAGGTCGGGCGGGGCCGCGCGCTGGACTTCGGATGCGGCGTGGGGCGCCTGACCCAGGCGCTGGCCGACCATTTCGACGAGGCTGTGGGGGTCGACATCGCCGCGTCCATGGTGGAGCGGGCCCGCAAGCTCGACCGCCACGGCGAAAAGGTCCGCTACGTGGTCAACACCGCCCCCGATCTGGCGATCTTCGGCGACGACACCTTCGACTTCGTGTACAGCAACAAGGTGCTCCAGCACATCCCGCCCCTCGCCGTGGAAGCGTACGTGCGGGAGTTCTTCCGGGTCCTCGCCCCCGGCGGCGTGGCCGTCTTCCAGATGAGGAGCGGCCCCCGCATCGAGCCGGGGACCCTCCGTGCCAGGCTGTACACCCTGCGCCGACGCACGCTGCGGCGCCTGTGGAAGCGCCTGCGGGGGCTCGCGCCCTACGAGATGCACTACCTGGCGCGCGCTCGGATGGAAGAGGTCGTCGCGGAAGCCGGGGCAACCCTGGTCGACGTCCAGGACGTCAGTGGCGGGAGAGCGAAGAGCTTCCGCTACTGCGCCCGAGCGGGATACCACTCCGCGCAATGATCGTTTAACCTTCCTGTCATGCGCCGCCCCATCGCTTCCCTTCTCCTGGCCGCCGCCCTGGCCGTGCAGGCCGACGTCGTGCCCTGTCCCATGACGGGGGGGCATGCCGGCGACCACGCCCCGGCGTCCGAGGCGCCGGTGTCGCAGCGTCCCGGGGGGCATGGCGGGCATGGCGGGCATCCGGGCTTCCCGGCCGGATCCGACGGGTCCTCCGCGCCCGCCGAGGGCACCGCCATCCCCTCTCCCGTGCCCGTGCCCACCGGGGGCTGCGGCGCCATGATGGGATGCGGCCTCGCCGCCGTGGCGCCGGCCGCCCGCACGATGCGCGACGCGCCGCCCCTGACCACCCTTCGTGGTCTGGCTCCCACGGCCCTGGCGTCCTCGCCGCCGCTCTCCACCGAGCCGCCGCCTCCCCGAGCCTGATCCCGCGGCGGCCCCGCCGCCCCGTGAGCGTTCCATGCCCCGGCCAGAGCCGCGGGCGACCACGCATGCGCGCCCCGGGCTTCCGGGACGCGGGATCAGGAGTCGAAGTCCATGTTGGCATCATCGTTCCGCATCGTCGCAGGCCTCGCGCTCGCGGCTCTCGCCGCCTACTCCCCCGCCGGGGCCCAGCAGCCCATGCACGGGGACCACGCTCCGGCCGGGGCCGCCGCGCCCCACACCATGCCCGAGGTGGCCCTGGGGGGAGGCTGGATCCTCACCGGCATGGGGCAGGTCTTCCCGGTGGTCACCTGGGGTGGGGCCGAGGGCGACAGCCCGGTGGACGGAGCCGAGGCGCTCGTCTCCCAGCCCCTGGTCATGGCCAACCTCGAGAGTCCCGGCTCAGGCCTCGTGCTGCGCGTCACGCCCAACTTCGAGGGTCTCACGCTGGAGGATGGGGAGCTGACGCCGGGGGGATGGGGCGAGGGCTTCATCGACCGCCGCCATCCCCACACGCTGCTCCACGAGCTCATGCTGAGCTGGAACCTGTGGGACGTGGCGCCGGGCCTCGACCTGTCGTTCTCCGGCGGGAAGGGGTTCGCACCCTACGGCACCGACGACCCCATGGCGCGGCCGGTCCTGAAGTACCCCACCAACCACCACCTCTCGCAGATCCTGGAGCGCTGGACGCTGAACGCGGTGGCGCTGGCCGGCCCCTGGAGCGTCGAGGCCGGCCTCTTCGGCGGACAGGAGCCGGAGGGCCCCTACGACATGAGCAACGTCACTCCCTTCGGGAACTCCTGGTCGGTGCGCGTGGTGCGCCGCTTCGGGGAGGGCGGCGCCATGGCCGTGTGGCCCTGGGAGCTGAAGGCGTCCTGGGCGTCGGTCACCGAGGAGCACCACGGAGAGGAGACCACCCGCCTCGCCAACCTGGCGCTGCGGCACCAGCGGGCGTGGCCCGGGGTGGGTGAGGTGTACGCGCTGGCGGAGGCATCGAGGAGCGACCCCGAGGAGGACGACGGCGTCTGGTCCCTCCTCGCCGAAGGACGCGTCGCCGCCGGGGCACACCAGCCCTACTACCGCTTCGAATGGGCCACCCGGCCCGAGTTCGAGCGCGAGGCGGCGACCGGCGACGGATTCTTCCGCTACGACCACGACGACCATCCCACGGGCGCCACCCGCTGGGCCATCCACACCCTCGGCTACGGCTTCACCGCCACCGACCTCCCGGTGAGCGTGCGCCCGTTCGTGGAGGGGCAGCTCGCCACGGTGAGTCACGAGCGGGGGCCGGTGGATGTCGCGGAGCTCTTCGGCGGCTCGACGCTCTGGGCCGTGAGCCTCGGCGCCCGCGTCTTCCTGGGGGGCGATCCCATGCGCATGGGCGGCTACGGCGTCCTCGACCCCATGAGCCGGATGCGCCGCTCGATGGCGGGGATGTCGGGCGACGCCCACCACTGAGGGAGGCCTGCCTCGGGGCGCGGTGGGTGGGGATGCCCGCCGCGCCCCGGGCCGCCGGAGGGCCTAGCCCTTGCCCACGTAGCGCTCCATGGCCAGGGCCACCTTCTCCAGCACCATGTCCACCGACACGCGCTTCATCCCGTCGCGGTACTCCTGCGAGACCGGGTAGGCCTCGCCGGGGAAGGCGGCGTAGCCGTCCACCACCAGGTCCTGGTAGAGCCGGTAGGGCCCGGTCCGCTTGGGATTCGTGTAGCCGTACAGGCCCACCACCGGCACCTCCAGGGCCCGGGCGACGTGCAGCGGCCCGGTGTCGGGACTGAGCACCAGGGCACTCCCGTCCAGCAGCCACACGAGCCGGCGCAGGTCGTCGCCCAGCATGTCCAGGGGTCGCGCGCGGGTCTCGGCGAGGACCCGGTCGGCGATGTCGCGCTCCACCGCCGAGGGCCCTCCCACCAGGACCGGCTGCAGGCCGAACTCGCTCTCCATGGCCTCCAGCACCCGCGCGTAGCCCTCGGGCCGCCAGTTCTTCCGCGGCTTGCTGGTGCCCACCACCACCGAGCAGACGGGCCGCTCGAGGTGGGCGAAGAACGCGGCCTGCGCCTCCCGCTCCGCGGGCGTGATGGGAATGCCCCAGCGCGCGGGGTGAGGATCGATGCCCAGGTGCTCGATGAACTCGAAGTACTGGTCCTGGACGTGCCGCTGCCCCGAGGCCTCGATCTTCTCGTTGGTGAAGAGCCAGTTGAGGTCGCGGGCGCGGGCCCGGTCGAAGCCCAGCTTCACCCGCGCGGGCATGAGGGCCGTGATGAGCCCCGCCTTGAAGTAGACCTGGAGGTTGAGCGCCAGGTCCCAGGGCCGCTGCGGGAAATCGGCCATGAGCTCCTGATAGCCCTGCCAGCCGGCCAGACCCCTGCGGCGGCGGAAGAGGAGGAACTCGTCCACCGCCGGGTGGTCCTTCACGAGCTGATGCGGAACCGGCTGGATGATCCACGAGATGCGGCAGGACGGCCACGCCGCCTTGAGGGCGTTGACCACGGGCAGCACGTGGACCGCGTCGCCGATGGCCGACAGCATGACGACGCAGATCCGGTCGGGCGGGCGGGGCCACCCGGGGGGCGGTACCGTCACGGGATCGGATCGCCCTGGGGGAGCGGGTCTGCGAGCGCCGCCCACTCGCTCCGGGTGAGCCGTCGGCCCGCGGCGCGCTCGAACTTGCGCAGGGAGCGCGCGAGGCGCCGGTGCATGGCCCCGGCCGACAGCGCGGCCCCGGGCGGATGCACGCGCACCCGGTCCAGGTCGACCAGGAGGGCCGACACCCGCTCCCCATGCCATTCGAGGAGCACGTTCTTCGCGTTCAGGTCCGGATGCTCCACGCCGGCGCGGGCCATGCGGGCGAGCATGTAGCCGGCGTCGCGCAGGGCGGCCTCGCGCACCTCCGGATCCTCGACGGCGGCCCGGGCCACCGCCCCCGCCTCCGGTGCGTCGGCTCCGAACAGCAGCGACGCCAGATCGCGGCTTTCCGCGACATACTCGGTCACCACGTCGCCCCGGTAGAACGGCCCGTCGGGATAGACCGCCGCCGCCAGCACGTCGGGCGTGGGGATGCCCCGCTTCCGCGCTTCCTCGCTGGCCGCCATCTCGAGGAGCGGCCGTGGCGGACCCGTCCGAAGGAAGCGCTCGCCCAGGAGGGGCGCCATGGCGCCGCCGCGGCGGCAGCGGCGCACCACCCATCGCCCCCCCGCGGTGGCGAAGGCGTAGACGGGTCCGCGCCCGCGCAGCTCCAGCACGTCGTCCGCGCTCCCGGCGGCCTCGTACAGCGTCTTCCCGGCGTCGAGCGTTTCGGACGCCCATGCCTGGGCCGCGGGAACCACCCACGCCATGCCGGTCTCGGCGCGGATCTCGTGGACGTTGGACGGCGGGCTCAGGACGGCCAACGGGACTCCCCGGGGTCGGGCGGCGCCGCGCGCTCGAGCGCACCGCTCCTGCGCGCGCCGCTCCGCTCTCCCTCTCCGGCTCCGTATCGGTCCCTGGCCCGCTCCACCCTGCTCAGCACGTCCTCCACGGCGATGGTCTCCATCCGTCCCATGCGGGGCTCGTACCCCGACGGGTCGGAGGGGTCGCCCGCGTCCGTGTAACGGTCCACCACCAGGTCGCGGAAGCGGCGCCACGGACCCACCCGGGCCGGGTTCGTGTGTCCGAAGAGCCCGACGACGGGCGTGTCGAGGGCGTGGGCGATGTGGAGGGGCCCGGTGTCCGGGCTCACCAGGAGGTCGGCGGCGTCGACCTGCGTCATCATGGCCCGGACCGAATCTCCCAGGCCGTCGACCACGCCCGCGGGTCTCGTGGCCAGCACCAGATCCGCCACGCGGCGCTCCCGGGGCGACGGGCCGCCCACCAGCACCACCGCGTACCCCATGTCCGTCAGCGCCGCCGCCAGGGGTGGATACCGCTCCGCCGGCCAGTCCTTCTTGGCGTTGGCCGTGCCCAGCACGAGGCCCGCCACCGGCCGGCCCGGGGGCAGGGCCTCGAGGAAGCGGCGCTGCGCGGCCCGCTCCGGCGCCGAGAAGCGGATGCGCCAGAGCACGCGCGCCAGGGGCGGGAGCCCCAGGACGTCGCGGTACTCGAGGAGCATGTCCTGCGTGTGGCGCCACGGCCCCTCGGGGAGGTGGTGCGTGTTGAGCCACGCCACCCCGTCGCGGGTCTTGGACGGAGGCAGCCCCACCCGTACCGCCGCCCCCGACAGCAGGGCGGGGAACGCCCCCTTCAGGTATCGCTGCATGTTGAGCGTCAGGTCGCACGAGCGGCCGCGGAACGATTCCGCGAGGGCCATGAGCCCCGCCAGCCCACGCCGCTTGTGGAAGACCACCACCTCGTCGACGTCGGGGTGGTGGTCCAGCACGCGCGCGGGCGCCGGCTCCGCCACCCACACCACCCGGCGCGTGGGGTCGTCGCGCTTGAGGTCCGTGGCGAGGGGTAGACCGTGGACCACGTCGCCGATGCCGGTGAGCAACACGATGCACACGCGCCGGCTGCGGGCGGGGTGGATCCGGGGCGGCGCCCCGCCGCCTCTCACGCCCGGCCGGGAGCCTCTGTGGGCACCCGATGCCCGGCGTCGGGGTCCTCGCCCTCGGGCTGCTCGAAGAGGATGACCTGGGGTCCCTCCATGTCGTGCCCCTTGATGCGCACCCTGAAGCGGTGGGGCCCGGGGCGGACGAAGATGACCTCCTGGAGCGGCGTCACCAGCTTGGTGCGGGGCGGAGGGAGCGTGGGATGGGTCGGCCGCACGTCGGTGTCGATCTCGACGCGCCCCATCTCCTTTCCGTCGGGGTCCTCCAGGGAGGCGCGGAACTGATAGCTGCCCTCGTCGCTCCGCTCCCACTCCACCACCAGGACCAGCACCATGCGGTCCTGCTTGGCGGGGAAGCCGGGGGCGTACAGGTCGTGGAAGACGCCGCGCACGTCCAGGCGCCCGTCGGGGCGGACCTCGGCGTGCTCGCAGAGTGCGGAGAAGATCAGCTTCATGGGTGCGGAGGGCTCCCGTGCGGTTTCGTCTCGTCGGCTCCGGCGGCGGGCTCGCCCCACCCGCCGCCGCCGGGGGAGCGCACGCTCACCACGTCCCCCGCGCGGGCGTGGAAGGTAACCTTTCCCGGCAGGCGCTCCTCGGCTCCGCCGCGCAGGAGGACGTCGGCCCCGGGCGCGCCGTCCGCGCCGCCGACCGCGCCGGACGGCCCCCGCTCGCGCCGCTCGCAGAGGAGCGTGACGCGGGCGTCGCCCAGCAGCATGAGGTCGCGCCTGAGGCCGTCCCCGCCCCGGTGCAACCCGCCGCCGCCGCTGCCGCGCCGTATCTCGTAGCGGGTGACGCGGAAGGGATAGGCGTGCTCCAGCGCCTCGACGGGGGTGTTGAGCGAGTTGGACATGTGGCAGTGGACCCCCGAGAGGCCGGCTCCCGAAGGCCCCGCCCCCATGCCGCCGCCCACGGTCTCGTAGTAGGCGTAGCCGCTTCCCGTGCGGGGGTCGGTGCCCCCCACGGTGATGTTGTTCATCGTGCCCTGCGACAGGGCGGGGACCAGGTCGGGGAGCGCCCGGGCGAACGCCCGCAGCAGGACGTCGGTGATGCGCTGGCTCGTCTCGACGTTGCCGGCGGCCACCGCCGCCGGCGGAGCGGCGTTCACGACGCTGCGCTCGGGCAGCCGGAGCTCCACGCCACGCATGGAGCCGCCGCCGGCGGGCAGCGGCTCCCCCAGGAGCGCCTCCACGATGCACCGCACGACGTAGCGCGTCGCCGAGGAGGTGATGGCCGCCACGGCGTTCACGCCGCCCGGCACCTGGGGGCTGGATCCGTCGAAGTCCACCGTCAGCCGCTCGCCGTCCACGGTCAGGACGGCGCGGATGGGCACCGGGCCGCTTCCGAAGCCGTCGTCCTCCAGCGCGTCCTCCGCCTCGAAGCGGCCGTCGGGCACGCGCGCCAGGCCCGCCGCCACCAGGCGGTCGGCGTAGTCCACCAGCGCCCCCATGGCCGCGAGCACGGTGTCGGCGCCGCGACGGCGCGCCATGTCGAGCAGCCGGACCCGGCCCGTGTGCAGGGCGGCGAGCTGCGCGTCCAGATCGCCGGCGCGCTCCTCGGGGGTGCGCACGTTGGCCAGCAGGAGGCGCCACATGTCGTCCACACGCTCGCCCCGCCGGTGGAGGCGCACCGGGGGGATGCGCAGCCCTTCCTCGAAGATCTCCCTGGCCAGCGGCATGGAGCCGGGCGTGGAGCCGCCCACGTCGGCGTGGTGGGCCCGCGACGCCACGTATCCCAGGAGCCTGTCCGAGCCCGGCTCCCGGACCGGCGCGATGGCCGTGATGTCGGGCAGGTGCGTGCCGCCGCGGAACGGGTCGTTCAGGAGGGCGACGTCGCCCTCCTCCAGGGTCCCCAGCTCGGCCAGGGCCGCCTCCACGCTCATGGGCATGGCGCCCAGGTGGACCGGCATGTGGTCGCCCAGCGCCACCGCCGTCCCCTCCGGATCGAAGAGGGCGCACGAGTAGTCGCGCCGCTCCTTGATGTTGGGCGAGTAGGCGGCGCGCCGGAGGGACGCGCCCATCTCCTCGGCCAGCGCCGTGAAGAGGTGCCGGAAGACCTCGAGGGTGATGGGGTCCACGCCGCCGTCCGGCGCCCCGCCGCCGCGGGTCACGGTGCGACCCTTGCGAGATGGAAGGGTGGGGAGGGCAGGCAGGTTGCCTCGCCGGATGCGGATGGTATCTTCAGGCGCCCCATCCGCCGTTCCACGTGACGGACGCCCGACGAGCCACGCCGGTGGCGCGAACCGTGGGTGCGTCTGCGGCACATATCAGGAGGTGCATCATGTCCAAGGAGAAGCTGAAAGACAGGGCCCGCGACGAGCTGTTCAGCCACGTCAACCGGTGCGGCGTGCTCCGGTCGGCCCCCGACGACCAGAAGCAGTGGATGGACGAGACCATCGACTACCTGGCCGAGCGCTATCCCGACCTGGCCGACCAGGATCTCGACGAGCTGCACGCCATCGGGATGCGCTTCTGCAAGCCCGCCATTCCCCACGGGGCCGAGAGTACCCTGACGCCCGAGGAAGGCGCAAACGCGGAGGCCGAGGAGCCCACGCCCGCCGAGGCGGACGCCAACGCCGCCTGACCGGGCGCCCCACCAGCGGGCGGCGGTGGGGGGCTGGACGAGAGAGGGCGGGACGCGCCGGAAGGCGGTCCCGCCCTTCGGCGTTCCTGCGGGTGGCGTCCCCGGGCCCGCCGCCTCCGGGTGGCGGGCGCCGGTGACCCCCCGTATCTTGTGCCCCCGCTCGATTTATTCCGCTTCTCCGGAGGCGCTCATGAGCACCCGTCGCGACTTCCTGCGAACCACCGCCGGCGCCGGCGTCGACACCGCCACGCTCAACTCCAACACCGTTCGCCTCTATCGCACCAGCGACCACTCTCCGGTCGGCGCGGTGTTGAACACGTCGGGCGGCGGCGACGCCATCGTGCTCACGCCCACCGACGCCCTCGATCCGGGCGTGTCGTACACCTTTGAAGTGACCGACGGGCTG